>JANORP010000186.1:0-4367 GCA_031415375.1 Bacteroidota bacterium
CGCCCTATTCCAAAAAATGAAATATGGTGGACCCGTTGGTGGGGCCACCCCACATGTTTTGGGGTGGCCCGACGAACGGATTGCACACGCTGTTGTAGAAAGGCCCGACGAACGGATCGCATCGGTAGTCTCGATGGCCACTACGGGCGGAATTCCTACCCAAATTGCGCCTTTCAGATGCCATCGTTGACATCGGCTAGCACAGATTTTAATGCGTTTGCCCTAGCAACTTCTTCAATACCAATTCTCGATTTCAAGAAATTCACTAAATTGCATGCTTAACTATTTGTCACCTTTACTGCTTACATTAAGAGTATGAAAAAAATCTACCAGTCAAAATTGGGTCGCCAACTCACACAGTTTGGCCTTGCGATCGCACTTACAGCCGTTTCGTCTGTGAGCCTTCAAGCTCAAGTCGATCGCATCGGTGCCCCGCAAGTCGGTGCTGCCGAAGCCTATATCGGCTATACAGGCCCTAGCAACGAGCCATCTGCACAACCAGATGCGCAGTGGGATATCCAATTGGATATCAACGCCACAGCACCTACCACCAGCGTCGGTATGGCTGGCGCCCAGTTTGTGAAAAATGCCTCGCTTCCCAATGGCGAATTTTGGACAAGCAAATGGGGAAGCGACACCCTGCTCACTTGGGATGCAGCTGGCACTTTTATTCAAAAGTTTCAGATCGCTGGCCTCACTGGCGTGCGCTCGCTCGCATTTGACGGCACATACCTCTATGCAGGTGCCAACACAACGACCATTTACCGCATTGACCCGGTGACCAAACAATTGGCACCGCCTCACATCAACTCCAGCAGCGCCAGCAACGTGCGCCATTGCTCCTATGATGCCTCGCTCAACAGTGGTGCAGGTGGTTTTTGGGTCGGCAACTTTGGTACTGACATCGACGCGATCAGCATGACCGGCATGTTGCTGAGCTCCATTCCCTCTGCTACCCATGGTCTTGCTGGCATGTATGGCTCTGCTTTTGACAACTATACAGTTGGTGGTCCTTACCTCTGGATTTTTGACCAAGGCGGCGTCAATACCACACAGATCGAGCGCATCACGCTCGCCACTGGCGCGACATACGGTGTTGCCAGCCACGATGTTTTTTCCGATTTCAGCGGCACAAACAGCCTCACAAGCGGCTTGGCAGGCGGTCTCTTCATCACCGATCAACTGGTGAGCGGTAAAAATACAATCGGCGGCATGATCCAAGGCACTCCCAACAACGTGCTTTTTGGATACGAATTGACCGACCTCGCCCTCCGTTTCGAGGAGGCCCTGACCGGCGTGCAAGTATTCCCAAATCCTAGCCAAGGTCAATTCACAGTGAAACTGCTCAACCAAGCCAATGCAGATGTGACCATCACGGTCACCAATGTCGTAGGCCAAGTCGTGCGCAAATTCAATGTCAATCCTAGCGTCCAACCCAATACAGAAATTGATCTGATCGGCGAGGGCCAAGGCGTCTATTTCGTGCGTATCCAAAATGGCGACCAATCGACCATGCGCAAAGTGGTGATCGCTCACTGAGCTGGCACACTGAAATGAAAACGGGGCCGTTCATTGTGGACGGCCCCGTTTTTTTTATGCTGGGGAATGCAATTTCATCGTTGGGTGGCGAGCATCTTGAAGCGACATGGCGCAGGCAGGCTCGCTGGCGCAGACCATTACAAATCGTGCCTAGGCAGCTCGACGGTGACCGTGGTACCGACACCGATTTCGCTGGTGATTTCCAACCTGCCATGGAGCTTGTCCACGACTTTGGAAGCGATGAATAAGCCGAGGCCATTGCCGCCACGGTGGTTGGGACCCCTAAAAAACATCTCGCAGACTTTGGGCAAGTGCTCGGGGGCGATGCCGCTGCCAGTATCGGCAACGATGATGCGCACAAAGGCCTCGTCTTGCTCGGTAGCCACGGTCACCGACTGCCCACTGTGCCCGAGATCCAAAAACCGAAATCCATTTTCGATGATCACGGTGAGCAATACCTTGATGAGATAGGCATCGGTCACGACCTTGTAGTCTTGTGCAATCGCACATAGGAGCGTTTCAGCCATGGCTTGTTGTGCCACGACATCCATTACAATCGACCGAAGGGCTACGGGTTCTAGGCGCAAATCTCCATGCCCACTCTCGCTCACGTAGATGAGCTTGTGCAAGAGCTCGTCCATTCCAGCGAGGGTCATTCGCATTTGCCCACGAAAGCGGGTCTTGACCAGGGGGTCTTCCTCGGCCTCCAAGAGGTCTTGGAGGCCTTGAATGCGCAATAGGGGCCGCCGCAAGGCGTGTGCCGACTCATAAAGGAAGGTATCCAATTCCTGCTTGGCATTGCGCATGGCAAGCGTGCGCTGCTCCACAATCTTTTCAAGGCTCACATTGATCTCTCTGATCTGGTGGTTTTGCGCCTCTAGCAGGTCACGCTGCTGCCTGATCTCCAGATTTTTTTCCTCAATGCTGCGGTTGTGGCGACGCTCTTGGTACAAGCGGTAAAAGTAGATGAGGGCAAGCACGGTCCCCGCGAGCAAGATCACGACCAAAATGAGGTTGCGCCGCGATGCATTGGCGATGCGCAATTGATCCTGTGTGGCTTGCAGGCTCAGGCGACTGATGACGGCTTGCTGTCGCGTGGCCTCGTAACGCACTTGCATTTCTGCGATTTGCTTGGATTTTTCGGTCGAGTAGAGGCTGTCTTTGAGGCTCAGATACTGAGCCTGATGGGAATATCCAGCCTCAAATCGACCCGTCTGTCCATACAATTGTGAGAGCAACAGATGATTGTCGCGGCACAAGTCGGGGGTATGAAGGATTTCGCTGAGTTGCAAACTCTCCAGCAGTGCGGACTCTGCAGCTGCGACATTGCCCTCCCCCAACTGCAAACTACCGATATGATTGAGGGCCTGGGCGACACCCTGGGTGCGCCCGATTGCGCGGCATATTTCAAGGGCACGCATGTAGCATTGCTGGGCGCTATCGGGTTGCGCTTCCAAAAGGTGCAGCTCGGCGAGGCTCAGCATTGTCGATGCCAGCCCATATTGATCCTCGATCTCCTCAGCGATGGCTTTGGCTTGGCGTAATTTGGGGCGTGCTTGCTGGAGCAGGGATTGCTCCATGTCGATCTCGGCGATGCTGGTGAGCGCCGCCACCTCGCCATATTTGTCGTTGCCCTCGCGGGCAAGGAGCAGTGAACGAATCAAGAACTCACGCGCTGGCCCCAGCATGCCTTCCAACTGGAAGATTGAGCCGACATTCCCACATGACATGCCTAGCTCCACCGGGTCATGCAATCGCTCCCGCAAATTGAGTGCTGCCATATAGGCCCGCAATGCCTCAGGATAACGTCCCAGTTCCTTGTACACGCTCCCGATATTGTTGACCGCCGACAGCATGCTGACCGTGTCGCTTTGGGCGCTGTAGATCTTGTAGGCCGTAGCGTATTGGCGAAGAGCCTGGTCATAGTGGCCCAATTTGTAGTGTACACTCCCAATGTTCATCTCACAATTGGCAGTGCCATTGGAGTCGTCGATCTGGGCAAGTGCCTCACGGGCATAGGCATAGTAGCTCAGAGATTCCTTATAGTTGCCCCGCTTGCTATGCCAGACCCCAAGGTTATTGCAGAGCCGCGAGATTCCTGTCTGGTACTTGAGCTCCCTAGCCAATTTCAATGCCTTTTGACCATAGTCGAGGGCCTTGAGTGGCTCAGAAGTAAAGGTCGCCTTGAACAATTCGTTGTAAGTGAGCACCCGCTGTGTATCCTGTGGCAGTGTATTGAGCACGCGCAAGAGGCTGTCCTCGCGCACATTGCTTGCCCACAGCCCGAGCGGCAGCAAGCAATAGCTCAACCAAAAAAAATAATGGCGGTAACGCACGCGTAAATAGCAGGTAGTGATTTCCGAATCTCTTACAAGATGGAAAATTAGCCAAAAAGCATAACCACATTGCGAGAATTTTCTCCCACTCTCACAAATTACCCCACAAAACCAATCGCCCACGCGACGAGTGACCACTTGCTGCAGCATCGATAGGGGCAGGGCAATCGCTTGAAAATGCTCGAGGGTAGGCATCCACGTTTCCTCTCAATAGCCGTCGATCAGGTGTAAGCGCACAACAACGTACCTGTACACACCAAAATCGCTCAGCATGACGGTTCATTTTTCGTTTCACAAGCATTTTTCTGGTGAAGGCTTTGCCAGATTCGCCCCAAGAATGTTGTCCAATATCTGATCAAGGCAAATCTAGGGCACTTTTCGGGGGCAAACCAAAAAAATGGTGGCATGAGGTCCATCATCCGCCGGAAAATAGGAATGGCCAGGCGGATGACGGACGATGCCCCAATTTTTTTGGCCTACCCCCGAAAAGGC
>JANORP010000187.1:0-4417 GCA_031415375.1 Bacteroidota bacterium
ATTGCAAAGCTACGAACTTTTTTCACTCTGCAAACTTTTTTTTTTCGAAAGGCGAAAGTTTTTTAAAGACTCTCGTTGACTCCCGAAGCGGATGCAAAGGTATGATTTAATCTCACCCTGCAAACATTTTCTTTCAAAGAATTTTCCTCATTTTCCAGAGGAACCGTCCACTATTGCTGTGGAGGGATGACAAAGGTAGAAGGTTGTTTTGGATTCGCAAAAGCTATTCAAACAAATATCAGAAGGTGCTTGCAGCGCGCTGATATTCAGGAACAAAATTTTACGAAAGTTCGTAGTATTCCATGCTGCAGGCTCCAAAAACAAGCCCCAAACGGTCATAAAACAGGGTTGATCCACCCAAAAAACCTGCCGAATGGCTTCCCCTTTCTTCAAACAAAGTGAATGTGACATCGAATTTTCCCTAAATCCACATCGACTTGCGCCGAAAAGCTGCTGATGTCCACGAAAATGACGGGCACTCACCCAAATTTTTCTTGAGAATTCCCTGGCATGCTTCAGAATATTCTCAGATTCGGCTCGTTCTTTCTCAAATGATTCATGCTCTTAGACCTCTTTCGTTGGTCACGCCATCGAGAATAATCTCAAATTCAATCGGGCTTGAGTTCAAAACACGAATTCAGATATCTCTAAAGAAAGAAAAGGCTGCCAGCGGCAACCTCGCCCGATGAACAAAGCAAGCGATCTTAAGGCAAGGGGCGCAAATCAGGTGTATATATAGTGTCCCTGGACACGAACGCAGAGGAACTCATCAACAATAATCGTGAACCAATTCATTGGAGTCGATTGGAAATCCGTTTTGAAGATATATTCGGTCTATATATATATAGTGTCCGAGTTCATCTTCAAATCAGGCATGCCGAGATTGCCACGTATAGTGACTGGAAAAAACGCGTTGGGTACATTGCTTTTAATACAGCAGTGCTCACATGGCTACTATTCAGGGGACTCCCCAACCTGTCGCTAGCTCTGCTTTCATACTGGGGATTTCGCTACTATATATATATGGTCTAGTAGGATGTCTTTCTTGCAAAACGGCGTTTGGGAGCCCCGCAATTGTACAGGGTCGATCCTTGCCCAATCCAAGGGGCCAAAATGCATGTTGCCACGCAAATCTTCAGATTTGCGTGGCAACATGAAGGCGCGGGTGGCCTCGATTTAGAATTTATTCTTCCACATCATACTTTCAACGGGCCGCACCGTACGCTCATTGTACTTGGCAGAGGCTTTCGTATTGTATGTATTCACGACTTCACCATCCACAGCGAAGTATATGAGTTGGCCTATTGGCATGCCTGCATAGACCCTTACCGGCATAGAGACTGAAATTTCCAAGGTCCAGGTGTTACAAAACCCAACATCGCCCTTGCCTGCCGTTGCATGAATGTCGATGCCAAGACGACCTACGCTGCTTTTGCCCTCCAAAAAAGGGACACAGGTATGTGTCTCGGTGTACTCTTCGGTTACGCCGAGGTACAATGTGCCGGGCATTAAGACAAATCCTTCTTCGGGAATCTCCAGTTCACGAATTTGATTGTGTTTGCGTGCGTCGAGTACCTGATCGATATAGACGGCAAGGTACCGACCCAAGTGGACATCGTAGCTATTGCTACCTAGGCATTCTCGGTTGTAGGGCTCGATCACGATTTCCTTGCGGTCGATCGCTTCGAGTATTTTCGAATCAGACAGTATCATTTACAATTCATCCGCGATGTCGTTGATGACAGTCGAAACGGGTGCCGAAACTACGGATTTTTCAAAGAAGGATTGCCTTTCGGCCTCGCGCGGAGCAGCATTTTCCTCTGCTGCGGTTACAACAGGCTCTTCCTTGGGCGCGGCCTCTACAGATGCAGCGGCCAATTTTTCCTCTTTGGCCTCCTTGGTCTCCACATCTGCTGCACCTCTAAGCACAACAGGCTGCGTTACGAGCGGCTCTTTCATTTCCTTTTCCTCAAATGTGCGCAGCCGTTCGGTCTGGGCCGTCAGATAGCTTTTGAGTTGCTGAAGGATCTCGTTGCGGCGACTTACGAGTTCATTGGTCTGCATCTCGATGCGGCTGCGGTCATCGATTGCATTCTTGAGCATTTCCTTTGAAGTGGCTTCTGCCTCTTGAATACGCAGGTCGGCAGTAGTTTTGGCATTTTCTATTGTCGATTTACTCGTCTCCTCTGCTTGGAGCAAGGTTCTGTGCAGGGCAGACTCAACCTGACGTAGGTTGTCGAGCGCGGAGGTGGTCTTTTCGAGTTCGAGTTTGATCCGCTTATTGTCTTCAGCCATGCGCTCCCATTCACTGGAAAGGGAATTCAAATAGTTTTGGACGTCGTCCTTGTTATATCCTTGGAAGGCCTTTTTGAAGGTATGCTGACGAATCTCTATTGGAGTAATCATTGCCGCGTGGAATATTGTAAAACTTTGAAGGTGAACCTGCGACCCTATAACTGCCGCCAAGTTCCAAAATTATGGAGCGGTAAGGTGCAACTGCAGGGCATTTTTACACAAGATTTAGGACCAATGACCTTTTTTGCATTCAGATTAGGTCTTGGAGTCAATCAAATCTAAGCCGACAGTTTGGCATAAGCAGCTTGAATTCTTCTCGAAACTGACGTTGCTGCTCTGGAGTGGCCGTAAATGGGTTGTCCCCAATCGACAAAAACTGAAGGTGGCCTAGTTGCAAGATTTCTGGTGGCAGGGATGCCAATTGATTCTTTCCAATGAGCAATACTTGAAGCTGATCCAAAAGGACAAACTCTGGAGGCAGTTCCTTCAATTGATTCCCACTCAAGGACAATTGGGTCAAGGCGCTCAAATCACCGAATTCGGGAGGAAGCGATTCCAAAAGATTGTCTTGCAAATTGAGGTCTCGCAGATTTTTGAGATGGCCGATTTCCATGGGCAATGCACGAAGCTGATTTCCGCGTAGGTTCAGTTCAGTCAATGCAACTAGGTCCCCAATGGCTTCGGGCAAACCTATCAATCGATTGCCCGAAGCCGTGAGATGTTGCAAAGCCTGTAATTCGCCGATGCAAAGAGGCAACTGGGAGAGCTGATTGCGGTCCAAAAAGCACTCTTTGAGCGCTGCCAGATTGCAAAACCCATCTGGCAGACTGGTCAATTGCCCGTCTTCCATTCCTAGACGTTCCAAATCATGCATCTCTCCAATGGTAGCTGGCAATCCAGCCAAAGGGTTCCCTCGCAAATTGAGGTCATGAAGATGGCTCAATTTCCCAAAGCATGGCGGCAAAAAAGCCAATTGATTGTCACTCAAATCCAATATTTCAAGATTCCCCAACGCACAAAACGCGTCGGGCAGGGAAACAAGACTGTTCCCTCCCACCAACAGACTACGCAGTGACCCGAGTCGATCTATCGAAACTGGCAATGCACTCAGATAATTGTGGGTGAGATTCAAATCCGTGAGTGAATACGCCTGTGTGAGCTCCTCAGGGAGGCGAGTGATCTGATTGTCGGCGAGATCTAGGTGGGTGAGTCTGCTCGAAAGCCCGATTTCTGGCGGCAGATCGTGCAGTTGGTTGTAGCCGAGGTCTATCTGTTTCAAGGCGCCAAGTTTAGCAATTTGAGAGGGAATCACCTCCAATTCATTGTGGGAAAGGTCGAGCCTACGGAGGTCGTCCATGCCTACACACCTGATAGGAAACACCGTAAGCGCATTGTAGGCAAGCTCCAACACCTCAAGCGTGCGCAGCGTACTCAATGCATCCGGCAAAATGGTGAGCCGATTTTGGTTCAGACCGAGCTCACGCAGCGCCGTGAGACCCGCAATTTCGTCGGGCAGGCTGCTGATACCATTGCCATCAAGTCTCAAAATTTCCAAAGCTGGCAATTTGCTTATTGGCATCGGCCATGATGCGAGGCGATTGGCGCTCAGATCGAGCTGCTGAAGATTGGATAGGTAGGAAAATGTTTCTGGCAATTCCCGCAAAAGATTGCTGGATAGATCCAGAATTTCCAAAGCTCGCAACTGCCCGAATTCATCAGGGATATTCAATAGTGCATTTCCAGCAACGTCGCAGACAGCCAGGGAATCCAGCTTGGCAATCACCAGCGGCAACTGGGCGAAATGGTTTTCGCGCAGCAGCAACACCTGCAGCCGATCGTGAAGTAAAATCTCTTCAGGTATGCGCTCCAGGGCTTGACCACGTAGGTCTAGTGCAACTGCGGCCTCCAATGGTCGATGTTTCCCGCCAGACAATGCATAAGTTTGACCGCCGCGATCCAAGACAAATGGCTGCCCACCAATTTCTACGTAGGCAAATTCACCCCAAAAAGACTCCGCTCTAGTAAATTTAAGGTCAGACAGTGCCTCGCCATGCGCATCAACAAAACCATAGCGGCCTCCTTTGCTAGCGACCAACCATTCGCCTTTGTCCGCCTTCCAATC
>JANORP010000188.1:0-3243 GCA_031415375.1 Bacteroidota bacterium
TCGATTGCACACCCCGCCTTCTAAAAAAATATGGGAAGAAGAACATGGAGGCCCCACCCGAAGGTGGCGCAGGCCACCGGCTTCCCCGAAAACGAAGTTAGCTTGAAAAATATTTTTCAGCAAGTTTTCAAAGCATCACAAGCACAAGGAGTTACGAGTTCGATTTTTCACCTGCTGAATCGCTGTATTTTTCACATTTACCTACCCCTCCATCACCGCCAGCAGCTTATTCTCTGCCCGTTGCACCAACAAGGCACCTGCCACAGAGTTCCATTCGGTGATTGAATAGTTGATGTACATTTTGAGGAGTAAGCCAAGCTGGGTTTCGATGATGAATTCATCGAGTAGCAAGGATTGCATTTCACCAATGGCAGCTTCATTGTAAGTAGCACAGACCCAGAGAGAGATCGCATTGGTTTGGACAAGGCTGATTTCCACGCCTGCACGAGCCGCGCTTGTGAAGACCTTGTGGATCTGAGCCGCCTCCATGAAACTGAAGTCGCGCGGTTGGATGCGCAAAAGCGCCTGATTTTTCTTCACCACCCGTATGCAAATACTGTCGTCTTGCAATTCGCTCCCAGCAGCCGAGATCACAGTGCCCGGCAGAGCCGTATCTTTAAAGCATTTCACATATAGCGGTATGCCCGCATTGCGGATGGGCTTGATCGTCTTGGGGTGAATGACACTGGCACCGTAAAAAGTCATCTCAACGGCACGCTCATAGCTGAGTTGGTCAAGCTTCACGGTGTCTTGCTCGATGCGTGGGTCCCCATTGAGGATGCCAGCGACATCTTTCCAGACGGTGACGCTCTCGGCACCCAAGCCTTGGGCAAAGATAGAGGCGGTATAGTCAGACCCTTCACGGCCTAGTGTCGTAACCTTGCCCTCGGTACTGCTTGCAATGAACCCTTGGGTGACGACCACATCGTGATGATCAAACAGCGGCAACACGATCCTCAGGAGGTTGTCATTGGTCAGGGACCAGATGACACTCCCTTGCGTGTGACTCGCATCGGTCTTGATGATCTCCCGCGCGTCGGTGAGGGCGACCTTGTGCCCGTCGTGCGCGAGGAAATGGGAGAGAATGCAAGCAGACAATAATTCCCCGAAGGCGACGATGCGGTCATAGGTGCGATTGGGAAACTCATTGAGCAGCAAAATACCACGACAGATGCGCTCGATCTCCGTAAAATAACCCTCGACTTGCGACCGCACCTCTGCCAAACCCGACCCAAAAAGCAAGTCAATAATGCCAAAGTGAAAGTTTTTGATCTTGGTGAATTGCGTCCAAGTATCGACCTCGCGGCAGTCGCGCGCGAGCCATGCCAGTTTCTCCAAGTGATTCGTCGTCTTGTCCATGGCCGATATCACCACCACCAATCGGCCCTCCTGAACGAACTGTCCAATGATACGGCTCACATTACGTACGGAATCGGCATCTTTGACCGAGGCTCCGCCAAATTTCATCACACGCATGGCACAAAGTTAATGAACAAAGAAGAATGAAGATTGAACAATGCAGCACTGGAGCACAATTCGCGCATTTGCAATGCCTCCCTAGCCACATTTACCACCTTATACTGCCCATTATTGCATCGCGAAAACATTTTGTGAGGGGGCGTGTTGTATCCTCGACGCAATAAAGAGAAAGTCACAATCCGACATACGAGGCCCTTGGGCCAAGGTCGCTGGAGCAGTCTAGCTGTGATTCACTTTGGTGCGACGCGTTCTTTGCCAAAAAAGGTGCGAAAATGAACCCAAACAAGATGGGAGGCTTTTCGTTATACCGACAAAATAGCTTAACTTGAGCCACTTTTGACGTTTCAACAGTGTGCCATTTCAATAATTTCTATCTCTAAGACGCATGGCTGGAAAACCAGAAAATCAGAACAATTCCTCAGGAGGGAAAGGATTTCCGAAGGGTTCGGGAAATTTGTACTGGATTTACGCATTGATACTCCTCTTCATCATTGTCGCTACCCTGCTGTTCCCGACAGGTGGAAACAGCAAGTCGGTCTCTCCTAGCTATTTTATCAACACCCTGATTCCCAAGGGTTATGTAGATAGCGTGGTCGTCGTGAACAAGGAAGATTTTGAAATCTTCCTCACCAAAGACGCCCTCTTGTTGCCTGAGTTCAAGGATCAATTCCCTGCAACCCGTGCCAATGACCGTATCCCGCAGTTCACCTTTTCAGCAGGGGCAGCGGCCGAGTCGATTACCAACAAGTGCGTCGAGCAAAACATCACGGTGACACCGATCAACAAGACCGACTACGTCGGTGGATTGCTTCAATTCTTGATCCCAGTGGGTATTTTGGTATTGCTCTGGGTATTTTTCATGCGTCGCATCGGTGGTGGAGGCCCTGGAGGACAAATCTTCAACATCGGCAAGAGCAAAGCCTTGCTGTATGACAAGGAAAATAAGGTCGAGGTGACCTTCAACGATGTCGCTGGCTTGGAAGAAGCCAAGGAGGAAGTCGAAGAAGTCGTGGACTTTTTGCGCGACCCTGCCCGCTACACCCGCCTAGGTGGCCACATCCCCAAAGGCGTGTTGCTGGTAGGCCCTCCCGGCACTGGCAAGACCCTGCTGGCCAAAGCCGTCGCTGGCGAAGCTAAAGTGCCTTTCTTTTCATTGAGCGGCTCAGACTTTGTAGAAATGTTTGTGGGCGTGGGCGCAGCCCGTGTGCGCGACCTTTTCAAGCAAGCCCGCGACAAGGCACCCTGCATCGTTTTCATCGACGAGATCGACGCCATTGGACGTGCGCGTGGTCGCAACAATGTGACTGGCGGCAACGATGAGCGTGAGAATACGCTCAATCAACTCTTGGTTGAGATGGACGGATTCAGCAGCGACACAGGCGTGATCCTGATGGCCGCTACCAACCGGCCAGACGTATTGGACCCAGCTTTGCTGCGTCCAGGCCGCTTTGACCGACAGATCAGTGTCGATCGTCCCGACCTCAAGGGCCGCGAGCAAATCTTCAAGGTACACTTGAAAAACATCAAGCTTAGCGACGATGTCGAGGCCGCAAAACTGGCGTCGCAGACCCCGGGTTTTGTGGGTGCCGACATCATGAACGTCGTGAATGAAGCCGCCTTGATTGCAGCACGCAAGAACAAAGACGCTGTCGATATGAGCGACTTTCAAGACGCAATCGACCGTGTGATCGGTGGTCTGGAAAAGAAAAACAAGATCATTTCGCCAGAGGAAAAGAAAATCATCGCCTACCACGAAGGTGGCCA
>JANORP010000189.1:0-10670 GCA_031415375.1 Bacteroidota bacterium
CCCCCAGAAAATCAATGTCCATCCCAGCTACACGCCGTGCAGGCGCAGCCACCAGCTTGCCCGTCCACATCGTATAGGCACGCACATCCGCCGCCTCGGGCGCAGTCAGCTCCCAATTGTCCACCACAGAATGCACCTGCATTCGCGAGCACCAAGGCAACCGCACCCAGTGCCGACCCCGCTTCTCGGCCACCTCCACAGCAGTGAAAACCACAAAAATTCCAGTTCCATTTGGATCGTACGGAGGCAATTGCAAATTGCCCTCCACCAAATAATCCGCCGCCCAGCCCGGCATCCCAGCCTCCACATCCTCAAAGCGGCTCCCCACAAACCAATCCGTCACCATGCCGCGACCCCAGCGGTGAGAGGGCACCACCAGCTCAAAACGCTTCGTCCGTTCATCCCAGGCCGTGTCGCCCACCTCCGACGCATACACCCACACCCGCACCCGCCGCTGCGCGCTGCCCCAGCCAGAGTAACCCAAGTTGCAGGGCACAGGCTTGCGCACAGGCACATACTTGGACTTGTACCGCTCGCGGCGCTTCGTACTGATGTCCTCGCGCACCAGTTCATATTCCACAGGTTGCAAGGCATGTCGGCCCAGGTCCTTGTGCTTGCTACGCCACTTGCGGCAATCCCCATGTGGCCCATAGTGCCCTTCCAGCCGCACGACCCCATCTTGCACATGCCGGTTCGCCATGATATACTTCTCCGAGCGTTGCCCAGCCCCGGGGCCCACCGCCGCATCGATCCCTAGCATCAGTTCCCGCACACCAGACAGCCGCCACGGCTCGCCATCAGACAAGGAGCCCGTCACCGCCAGCGGCCCCGACGAATCCACCGACAAGTCCAGCCCCGCAAGCGCATCCAGGTTCCAGACCTGCCCATCCGCCTCGATCAAGTCGCGGCAGCGGCCCACAAGACGGTTGAAGCCACCCCCATCCGCCAGCCGCCGCATCCCCGCAGGCATCTTGCTCCACAAGTCCCCCGCCACCGCAGAGGCAGCGCCAAAATACCGCGCCGCCACCCTTTGCCCCTCAAAACAAGCCAGTTTGCGCCATTTTTTCTTGTTCATCCCATTGTGCCGCCGCCAAAGCGCCTTCCCG
Source organism: Bacteroidota bacterium (assembly GCA_031415375.1). Lineage (GTDB taxonomy): Bacteria > Bacteroidota > Bacteroidia > J057 > JADKCL01 > JADKCL01. The sequence continues at coordinate 1,107 of JANORP010000189.1, forward strand.
TCATCGACATAGCCCACCAGCTGCCGACAACTCCCGATAAACCTCCCGATGCCACCTTGACGTCCCATCCGTTATGATTGATAAAAGTATCCAAAGGACCTACCTCGCCGCTGCAAGCAACGCAACACCCGCCCGATGTAGCCCCAAAAGAAAATTACCAAAACCCAAGAAAATCCACAACCCCCCACCCAAAAAAAGCCACAGCTCACAACCCTGAACTCATAACTCTGAACTCATAACTCTAAACTCATAACCCCCACCTACTCCCTCCCAACTCCAGCGCAATCTCGGTGAGGGTTCCTTCCGGAGCTAGACCCACTCCGCAGTGGCCTTTGGTCAAATACAATCCCAATTCGGCTTGTCCATAGACGATAGACCTCCCTTTAAATCCTATTCAGGCTTGTTTTCATGTAATTCTGCTTGTAGCAACTTCCATAAATGGTGTCGTTCTTCGCAGCCGCATCCACCGCTGAGCAGCCTTTTTTGCAATTATGCTACCCTATCCTCCCGCCTCAAGCCCGACCGCCAGCTTCCTCCAGATTGTTCATGATTGTATGTTGTCAAAGGCACGCACGCGTGCTCCGCAATTCCGACGCGCACCAGACTCCCTTGCGATTGGCCAATACTGCCCATTATCAGGGCGCATTCGGGACTTGCACCCTACAGTTACCGCCCAACCAGGATACCCCACAAACGAATGGCCCACCGTGAGGTAGGCCATCCAGAAAACCAACTTAACCAACTAAAACCAAAATTCTAAATATCACCATTCAAAATCCAATCCAAATTCACCCTTATATCATTCTCTTTCAGAGGGATTACGCTACAAAGTTGTGCGGTATGATCTATTTCTAGCAGCACTTTTCGATCAATCTCCCCATTCTCAATGCCAACTACCTGATTCGCATGGCGAATGGAAGTCGCCTAAATCAACACGAGGCTGTCCAGCAGTACTGCGCGATAGGACTTCCCGATGGGGAGTGAGGTGCCATTGATCACAACATGGTTTTCCTCGATGCGCTCGATTTCATCCTTTTTGGCAATGAATGAGCGGTGAATACGCTGAAAACCCTTGCCAGCCAAGGCGTCGTCCATGCTCTTGAGCGTGGCGTGTACGACCAACTTATCGGTCGTCATCTGCAACTGTACATAGTTTTCCATCGCCTCTACCCACATCAAGTCGTCGAGCAATACCCGGAGGTATTTTCCTGCTGTGCGCACATAAACTGCTCTGTGTTTGCAACTTTCAACAGGTGAGACAGCCGTCAATTCTGCGGAGGTGTGGGCTGGGGCAGACTTGGTGCGTGTGCCGACAGGATAAAAGGAAAGTAGCATACCCATCATGCAAGCGCGCTTGTCATCTAGCGGAGTAAACTCAACCGTGAAGCGGGTTGCGCCTACTTGTGTAGCGATGATTTCAGCGACTGTAGATGTAGCTCTTGAATCCAGAAGCGATTTCCAATCCCATTTTTGGGCTTTGCTCAGGCCACGGTCCCAGGCAGCCACCATAGCATCTAATGGCTCACCGACAAGCATTGCACCCTCAGGTACGATTGCGGTCCGAGCTTTGCGGTTCGCCCATTGGACTAGACCATCTGAATCGACGATCATACTAGCCATCGGCAATGCTTCCCAAGCGGCATCGAGCCATCGGTCTTGTACACCGAATTGAAAACGTGAAGAAACTAAATTTTGTATTCCAACCATAGAGCTTTCTAAAATCTTTGCAAATGTACGTGTCTGATTTGCGGTAGTTTAGCGCATTCGACAGGCAGACGACGACCTACGATGAACGTACCGATCTACGCGACCAACGCATATTTACTTAGTGTAAACTCGACGCTTACCCTCTGGCCTGCTTCCCTGAGAAACGGCATGAGAATATCCACGGTATTCTGCGTAACCGTTTCAGGATAGATCTGCCGAGAATCATGCTTTTCCTTCTCCTGTGCCTGACTATCTTTGCATTTTGGTCTTGAAAGGAAATGTGTGTGTGTGTCATGAATATTGAAAATGCAATGGATGATACCAATTGCTCCAATTTATTGATTGGCTATGTGCAATTCGCATCCTGTACCCGTCTCCACTCAAATGCATTGTGAAAAAGATCCTCAATAAACTGCTCAGCTATTTTTTGCAAGGGGTGATCACGGTCGTGCCCTTGGTTGCCGTCACCCTCACCGGCAAGTACCTTTATGATCTGCTGCGCTACTACAGCTTCATGCCCAATGAGTGGCTCACGCTACTCTTCATCCTTGGCGCAGTATTGATCGTGGGCGCGCTCGCTTCCACGATCTTGTTACAGCCCTTGTTTATGATCTTTGAGGAGCTGCTGAGCCGCACACCCGGCCTCAAATTTGTCTATAGCTCCATCAAGGACCTCATGGAGGCTTTCGTTGGCGAGAAGAAACGTTTCAACAAGCCTGTACTTGTGAGCATAAGCCATGAACCAGGCTTGCAGCGCATCGGGTTTGTGACAGATGAGGGATTGGAGAAACTAGGTCAGGAATTTGTGGGAAAGGTCGCCGTCTATATCCCGTTTTCCTACAGTGTCTCGGGCCAATTGTACATCGTGCCTAGCACCCAGCTCACTCCTATTCCCGATGTCGATCCTGCCGAATTGATGAAATATGTCCTCAGCGGCGGTGTGACTGACCTCGAAGATATCAAGGATGGGAAGTCCCCTTGGTTTAAGCGCAAGGAGGGCGATGTGGAGGTGGAAGCACCGAAAAAAGACGTCTGAAATCTAGATCTGTGAATTCCCCAAGACCGACATGTGCCTCAAATGGCATGTCTTGCAACCAATGCAATCAAGGGATTCGATCACAACCACGGCCCCTCCCCTATTCAGGCAGCGCCAAAGACTCAGACTGCCTTTGCAACCCGTGTGCTGTCCTTGGGTTTCATCACAGTATGGATCAAGATGAGCAAAAGCATCCCGATCACTCCAAAAAAGGCGATGCCCATTCCAGTGACTTTGGGATCATTGCCAGTATTGGTTTCGATGCTAGGCTGCATCGAGGTTACTATCACTACAAAAATGATCATACCGATGCCTACAATGAGCCCAAAGCGATGCTTCTTGACAAAGGTGGCGACAATACCGACTACAGAAAATGCTGCTTGCACTAGCCACAGGTAGCCTGCGAGTCGCCAGGCCCCTGGAGTTCCGATCTGATCAGGGCTCAGCGCCAACGCCAACTTCCCAAGAGGGTTGTTTTCAAACGACTCGACGTCGGAGGCTTTGCCAAAATCCACGGCTACCATGATCAGGCTGCCGAGCATGAGCGAGACGAAAAAGAGGGTGGTGAACACCTTGAAAGCGACCTGCATAAACTGCTTTTTTGCTGAATCCTATCCACGCTTGAGCACCAACCGCACAGTGCGGCTTTGCGTCCCTATGGCAATATGCACATTGTAGGTTCCCGTTGCAAGTCCTGCCGCAGGATGCCAAGGCAAGGTATAGTTTCCTGCTGCCAACTCACCCTCAAAAATGGTCTCCACGAGGCGACCAGCCATGTCATAAGCCGTCACCTGCACCATTTGGGTAGCGTCCAAGGCAAGCGGAATATTGGTGGTGGCGACAAATGGATTGGGCCAACACAGCCCAGGTGCGCGGCCTTGCTGCTCATCGGCAGCGACGACGCCATTGCGGTCCCAATCGAGAATGAAGAGCCGCCCATCGAGATTGCTGCCGTAGATATAGCCATTTTGCGTGAACGGAAATGTGCCCCAACAACCAAAGAAATTCCCCGCGTCGCTTGCAGTATAGGTGTCGTAGCGAGCGAGTTCCACGGGTGCATCGGGGTCACTCCAATCGACGACCGTCACGCCCGACGTGTAGTGGGAGATGATGAGCAGATCGCCCATCACATGCACATTGTGCGCCAGTCCATTGGTCGAGATATAGCTGCCGCGCTCCACGATATTGTTCATATCGGTGGCGTCCCAGACCTTGATCGTCTTGCCTACAGTTTCCTCGGTGGTGAAAAAAAACTTGCCATCGTCGCTAGGCCAGATGTTGTGGCAATACCCAAACGTCGTGCGCGGCACGCGCCCCAGCAAAATCGGATTGCCCTTGTCGGTGCAATCATAGATCGAGTAGGCTTTGGAGTAGCCCTCTGCCACCCAGACAGTGTCGTTGCGCGCATTCATGTCGTGGGTGTTGGGAACCAAAATAAAGCCTTCCTTGAACGGATTTTCGGGATCGGAAATGTTGATGATCTCGATTCCCGTGCTGCCCAAATTCTCATCCCCCTCCAAATAGAGGTAGGGTCGCCCCTCGTCACGGTCCAGGTTGTGGCTGCGGTAAAGCGTGCCGCCAGCATCATAATTGGTCACAAAATGCACGCTGTCGGGCAAGTATTGCAAGTCGATCACACAAAGGCCATCGCGCTTGTTGCGCATCTCACAGACCGCATAACAATAGTGGCCCTTGGTCTTGAAATCGCGATGGTAGTAGGCGTCAAACCCACTCGCCAATTGCACCGTGTCCAAGACGACACCGTCGCTTGCACGCACAAAGGCCACATGGTCTGAATTGCCGATGAAGGCATAGTCCACACCCAGGCTATCGGTCCAACCCCAGCAATCGCTGGAACCGACCTGCCCTTGCGAATTGTTCACTGATGGAAATTGCACCTCATGCCGCAGCGTGAGCGTCTGCGCAAAAATTACATTCCCCAGCAATAAAAATGAGACAAGGCCTACATAGTTTTTCATGCAACATGATTTTCGATGAAAGTATGGAATATTGGCGAAACCAGACCCCGATTTTGTCCGCAGCAATGCATTACCCTATTTGTCAAGGAAAATAAACAAATCCAGTAGCCCTTTAAAACGATACGCCCCGCCCACCTACTAAGGATTGAAATCTCAATAAGTTCCAAATCCACACAAGATGAGACCTGCCATACCCAGCCCAGCTTCTACATGGCAGCTAAGAAAGGCCCTCGCCTTCGCCTACCGCAGCAAGGTAACTGGACCGTTGTACCGCAGGATAGCGCCCGCGATTGGCTTCATGGCAATCACATAATAATAGACGCCTTCAGGCACATCCGCATCAGCCAACTTGCCATTCCACTTGCTATTGGGATCGGTACTCGCAAACAATTGCCTGCCCCAGCGGTCAAAAATTGTGAGGGAATAGCTCTCTGTCGGCGGCACCTTTACATCAAAGACATCGTTGATGCCATCCCCATTGGGCGAGAAGACATTGGGGATCAAGGTATCAGGTTGGATGACAGTGAGTGACAGCACCAAAGTATCGTTGCAGCCACCAGCACCGTAGGAAATCAATTGGACGTCGTAGGTCCCAGGATTGTAATACTGATGCGATGGATCATGGTCCAGCGAATAAAACCCATCGCCAAAGCTCCAATGCCCAGGGAGATTGGGCAAAAATGTCTGGTTATTGAAATTCACCCAAGTCGCTGGATAAATGATCGATGGCTGCCATGAGAAATTGGCGATGACAGTATCCTCGGCATAGAAACTCGTCGTGAAGACACGCGACCCGCATTGCCCGGTTGCTTGCGCACTGATGAAGATCTGCCCTGCCTCGCCGGGTGCAGGTGTATAGACCGTCGGCGTACCCGAGGTATCGCTAAAGGTGCCATTGCCGATCCACAACACCGAAGTCGGGTTGCCGACATAGGAGATTTGGATGGGCGTCTGGTAACAAACCGTGTCGGGCAAGATGATCGTCATGCTCAGCGCAGGCAAGATCTCCATCACCATGGTGTCGCTCAATGTGCCGCAAGTGTCGGTCACGGTGAGGATGAGCAGCACAGGGCCGCTAGCTGTGCTATCGGCAGTATAGATGGCGTTCAAGCTATTGGCGGGACTGAATGTACCGCTGCTGCTGGTCCAGAGGAAGCTGGCACCACCACCGGTCGCCGAGGCGAGTGCGACAGCATCGCCAGCACACAAGGTATCGTCGGGGCCAGCATTCACAAATGGCGCGGGGGATACCGTGACATTGATCGCCGCCGAGTCTGTGCCACAACTTGTCGTGCCGAGCACATAGTAGAGCCCTGCGGCAGACACGGTAATCGCCTGCGTAGTATCCGTGGTATTCCAGAGATAACTCGCATTGCCAGCACCCGCATCGAGTGTGACGCTGCTGCCTGGACACAAACGCACATTGGGACCCAAATTCACTTGTGGCTCGGTCCCTGTCTGCACCACGATGGTATCGGCCGCTGCACATTGCGCGGCATTGGTCACGGTCACGCTGTAGATGCCCCCTGTCAGCAGGCTGAGTTGTTGGGTGGTCGCGGTGGTATTCCACGCATAAGTCCCCCCTGCTCCCGCGTCCAAACTCAGGCCTGTACTCGGGCAATACAGCGTATCGTTCCCCAAATCCACCACGGGCAATGCATTGACTTGCACATTGATGGTATCGACGCTCCCACAGTTGACCCCGTAGGTCACCGTGACGCTGTAGCTGCCCGGTTGGTTCACAGAGATCGTCTGTGTGCTAGCACTCGTGCTCCAGTTGTAACTCGTCGCAGTACCTGCATTGAGCAGCAGACTTGCACCTAGGCAGATGGCTGTATCAACCCCAAGATTCAAGGCGGGTGCCAAGCTCTCGCTCACCACGAGCGTGTCGATGCGCACGCATCCCTGGGCACTGGTCACCGTGACCACGTAGCTGCCCTGACCGGGTACTGAGATCGAAACACTGGTGCCCCCGGTGGACCAAGCAAATGTAGCCCCTGGATTCAGTGCAAGCGGGTCGGCATTCAGCGAAAAGCCATTGCCAGGACAGATCGTTGTGTCGTTGCCGAGATTGAGCGTCGGCAAGGGATAATTGCCGAGGACAAAGGTGTCGCGTCCCAAGCAGTTGCCCGCTGTGAGCATCGACAAGGTATAAATGCCAGGCGTGCTCACGTTGATGCTGGAAGCAATACTGCCTGTGCTCCAAATCCAACTTGCACCTGCGAGCGTAGGGCTGATCGTAATGGACCCGCCAGGGCAGACCGAGGTATCGTTGGGAAGCCCCACATTGCCCAGGGTCGTGCTGTTGAGCGTAATGGCGTCGGTATTGGTGCAGCCGTTGGCGTTGGTGAGGGTAAGCGTATAAATGCCGGGGCCAGTCGCAGTGATATTTTGCGTGGTCGCACCTGTGCTCCAGGCATAGCTGCTGCCGCTGATGTTGGGGCCGAATGTATAGGAGAAGTTGCCACAAAATGCCGAGTCGGTCGGCAGGTTGAAGACGGGCCTGGGATTGACGGTGATGGCGACCGTGCTGATGGCCGTGTCGCAAGAGGTAAACTGACCTAGGGTCAGGTTCACGACGCCGACCTCGCCAGGGGCAGGCGTATAGGTAGTTGTGAGTGCATTGGGGTTGCTAAATGTGCCCAAACCGCCAAACCATTTCACACGGTGGTTGCAAGAGGATGCTGTGCCGACAAGGTTCACTGAGGAACCCACGCAGACCGATTGCGCAGCACCTGCATTGGTACTGAGCTGGAAAAAGGGGGCAGTGCAACCGTTGTTCACGTAAGTAGCTGCGCCATTCCAGCAAAAATTGACCGTCGCACCATTGCCACCAAACAACAAACTGCGGTCATAAGTCACCACGTCTGTGCAACCCACGGGGGCCGAAAAGTTGAGTGTGAGTGTCCGCAGACCAACGCCTGCATTGGCGAAATTGCCAGCCGCGTTGTTGGTGCATTGAAAGATCGCAATGAGCGTATCGTTCAGATTCACGAAGCTGTGCAGCGTCTGGTCAAATGTCTGGCTGGGAATCAACAAAACACGCTTGCCAGCAGGCAACACGCCGCCTACGGGTTCGACAATGCGCCCGCAGGCAGTGATGGTGGCATTGATCGCCGCCACCTTGGCTGCGGTCGTTCCATTTTGGCAAATGTTGCCCCAAAGATTGCTGGTATTGGGCCAAGACCCGGTCATATTGGCGGTATTCAGCGCAGTGGGACCCACTTGGAAAATCACCATCTCATTGAGACCCTCGACACCACCAGCACCGCAGGCATCCACCAAAATGCTTTCGATCTCGAAGCAATTGGTTGGAATCTGGGCATCCAACCGCATAGAGAGACCTACACACAAGAGCAATACGAGAAAACTACCTTTGCACCAATCCATGTTCTACCGAATAAACATGCGAAGATAATAGTTTTGACGATGAGATTCGCGTGAATTCTTATTCACATTGAGACCATTGCCGCCAAAAACGGCCTCCATTCCGCAGCGAATAGGCCTTCAAAATTCAGAAATATGGGCTGCAATTTCCGTCAAATTCAGTTAATTTTGGGTCCTTAACATTACTATGACGAAATTTGGAAGCGTGCATGAAAAAAATCCTTCTAGTCATCTGCCTATGGTGTTGTGCTGTGACCGCAGCATGGTCACAGATCGACGCCCAGAGCACGTACAAGTTACTTTGGGAGGTCAAGGGGCCGCATTCAACCCAACCTTCCTACCTGTTTGGCACGATGCATGTCACCGACGAGCGCGTGTTTGCATTGCCTGATTCGGTATTTTTGGGGATCCAAAACACCGACGGATTTGCCTTGGAGGTCGATTTTGACTCGGCGAGCTATTTGTTTTTGGAATATCTCTATGCAGCCCATGGTGCGGCGATCTTTGACGAGGGCAGTTGGCAAAAGACGCTCGCCTCCCCCAAAAGCTGGGACGGCGAGGCCAAGCCCGACTTTGACCCAGCCGAAATGTTCAAACTCTTTGACCGCGACGCGTCCCATGGCGAGGAAGCCACATTTCTTGACGCATTCCTCTACCGACTCGCCAAGGAGCAAGGCAAGTCGATCTGTGGGCTAGAAGATATCGTCGATCAGCTGAAACTCATCGCCGAGCCTGAAAAAATGAGCCTACCCAGCAAGGGAAATAGTGGCTCGCAAAAACGCCTGCGCCTCAGCGAAATGATCGAGGTGTATGAAAAAGGTGACCTCGACGCCCTTGATGCCATGGTGAATGACGGCAGTACCAGTGATTTTTTCAAAGATGAGGTGATCATCAAACGAAACTATGGCATGGCCACGCGCGCCGACAGCCTCATGCACCTGCGGCCGACATTTGTGGGCGTGGGCGCCGCCCACCTGCCCGGCGACCAGGGCGTGATCGCCCTGCTACGCCAGCGTGGCTACCGCTTGCGTCCAGTCGTCGCAACCTATACCGGCCTGGCCGACACCGTGCGTGCCAAAAGCTACCAACCGCAGTGGTCCACTTTTCAGCGCCCGAGTGAGGGCTATCGCCTCAAGGTAGCTGCCCGCCCATTTCCAATAGACATGCTCGAAGGCAAGGTCAAGATGTACCTGGGCATGGACTTTGCCGGCGGTATCGTCTTTTGTTATTACGCTATGTCGCTGCCGGGTGAGATCCCCCGCTCCAAAATGGACGACGTGGGCAAGTCCATGGTGAATGCATTTGGCAAGGGCAGCATCGAGGACGATGGCGACCATGACATCACGTACCAGGGCCTTCCTGGCAAGGAATACCGGGTCAAGAAAGGGGAAGAGCACCTGCGCATTCGCATCTTGTTTGGCAATGGCAAGATGTACATGCTCCTGCTCGGCAACA
>JANORP010000190.1:0-4688 GCA_031415375.1 Bacteroidota bacterium
CGTCATGGTTGTTCGTTGACCGTCGCGTGGCGACGATGACTCGACGCGCGCCCGGGCCAATCGAAGTGAGGGCCATCCGGTGAACCGGGTGACACGCCCTGGTCTGCCACGGCGTGTCGTGCCGGGAGATTCCATGGGGACAGCGACCAACGGGGCAGCGCCAGCCGGCGCTCGAACCCTGAGCGCCGAAGGCCGGAGGGGGGAAGTCCGGTTCTTCCTACAACGCGTTGCAGGAGGTCTCTATGTCGAACGAGAAGAAATCCCCCGGCGTGGGCTGCGAACGCAGCAGTCCGTCCAGTTCGCGGACGCGGAGCACTTCGAACGATGGTGCGACAACGACCCCATCCGCTTCGAGCACCCCCTGCTCCACGTCAACCTCAAGCGCGACGCCGACGAACTCTGGCGAAACTCCGACGCCAACGACACCTGAGGCACCGGCGTTGGCGCAGATCGTGGCGGCTCCCGGCTACACGGAGTACATCACTGCCGTCGCCGAACGCATCGTCGAGGCCAAGGACCAGGCCAACGTCCACGCTCTGCTGACGGAAGGTGTTCGTGCGCTCGGCGCGGACAAAGCCGTGTTCGTCAGCTTCATCCGCGACAACGCCGACCTGTCCGCCTGCCGATTCATGCTGGTGTGCGAGCCCGATTGGTGCCGACGCTACCTCGATGCCGGCTGCTTCGCCCACGACCCGTGGCTGGCCTATGCAGCCCACCATTCGGAGCCGATCGCGGCCAGTTCACTGCCGGTGCTCGACGCCGAGGGCCAGCGTGTAATTGCACTCGCGCAGCAGAACGGTTTCGCATCGGCCGCCCTGGTGCCGGCCCATTCCGGCGCCGGACACTCGCGGATCAGCCTGCTGTGCCTCGGCTCGGCCAGCCCGGGCTTCTTCGAGGGCGAAGGCTTCGGCCGCTTCCGCCTGGGGGCTCGGCTGATCGCCGCGGAACTGCATGACTGGTGGCTGGCCCGCATCCGGCGCGAGCTGATCGTCAGGGCCCGCATCACGCAGGGCGACCTGGAATTGCTCCGGCATGAGCACCAGGGCCACAGCAGCAAGCGCATCGCGGCCGAGCTGCACGTCAGCAAGAGCTCGATCAACTCCCGCTTTCAGCGCATGAACATGAAGCTGGGGGTGCCGAACCGCCGCCTGGCCGCGCGCCTTGCCGTCGAGTGCGGCCTGCTGAACGGCCAGTGAGGTTCGCCGGTCATTCGGCACTTGTCCATCGACCGGCGGAGTCGTTGCTACCGAGGTTGGATGTCTGCTGCCAGGTGGCAGCTCGATCGGCTCTTGACGACCCAATGCGGCCCTTCGTCCGGATCGTGAGCGGACATAGGCCTTCGGCGCTCGAACTTTCCAACCCACCAGACAGGCCCGCCGTACCGAGCGACGTTAATTTGATGTAGCCGCGGCTCCCAACCGGTTGCCATCAGGGCCGCGACGGTTCGCGATACCGAGACAACGACCACAGCGCGACTTGGAGGTCATGGTCGAGCGCCGAACCCTACATGGCGGCGACGACGATGTCCGGACAGGTTTCTTTGGCCGAATTCGCGGATGTCTGCGTCTGCCATCAAACTGCTGCCGACGCCAAACAGCACGGCTGCGGCATGGTCGGTCTGACGGTTCGGATCTTCGATTGCCGGGAGCAAGCCAACAGATACAACGCGCGCCGTGGCATTGAGCGGCTGATGGTGGATGCTGACCATCAGCCCCGGTCTTATCGCCTATGGGGGACTTACGAATCGCTTCCGATGTTGACGACGACTTTGCCGAACTGTTGGCCGGACTCCAGCCGGTCAAGTGCCACGTGCACGTCATCGAGTGCGAACTCGCTGTCGATCACCGGCTTCAGACCACTGCGTTGCACGAGCGAGAGCAGGTCGCCAAACTCACCCAGGTCTCCCAACGTCGAGCCGAGGATCTGAAGTTGCCGGATGAAGATGCGGCGGATGTCGGCTGGCGGCTGGTCGCCGGTCGTCGCCCCGCATGTCACCAGTCGACCCCCCCGAACCAGCGACTTCATCGCTGTCGACCACACCGCGGCGCCGACGTTTTCGATCACCACGTCGACGCCGCGTCCGCCAGTGGCCGCCATCAGCTGCCGGACGACATCGCCACGGCCGTCGATGGTCGCATCTGCGCCGAGCGCCCGAGCGCGCTCCAGCTTCCCGGGGTCCCGTGACGTGACAAGCGCGCGAGCGCCGGCAAGTTTGGCAAGCTGCAACGCAGCCAGCGACACGCCACCCCCGATGCCGAAGATCAGCACCGTCTCCCACGGCTGCACTCGGGCCGTGCCATGCAGCATGCTCCATGCGGTGACGTGGTTGACGCCCAGCGCGGCCGCCTCGCCGAAGCTCAGGCCTTCGGGCATGGGGAACACGTTGCGAGCCGGAAGGCTGACGAATTCGGCGAAGGTGCCATCACGATGCTCACCGAGCAGGCGCATCGTCATGCACAGGGTGTCGCGGCCACGAAGGCAGAACTCGCAGCGCCCACAGCCGATGCCCGGATGCAGCACAACGCGCTGGCCGACGCTCAAGGTCCGCTCGTCCGCATCGACCTCCTCGATGACGCCCGCACCGTCGAGTCCCATGATCAGCGGCAGTTCATGGGTGATGCCGGCGCCACTGTCGCGCATGTAGAGATCGACACGGTTGACCGTGGCTGCGCGCAGGCGCACCAGGACCTCGCCGGGTCGCCTCTGCGGTTGCGGACGATCGCCGACGGCAACGACCTCGTTGCCGCCATGGCTGGTGAGGTAGGCCGCCCGCATCAGGAGCTCCTGACCTTGGTCCGGCTGCCGGGGCACTTCTCGAAGTGCGCCTGCAGCCCTTCACCCTCCGCGTCGCTGCCCTGCACGCAGGCGATGGTCCGGAGCGTCGGTTCACGCAGCTCGCGGGACCTTTTTTGAACGGTTGGTGCGTTCATGGTCAGACAGCCGAAACCAGCTCGGGCACCGCGGTGAACAGATCAGCCTCCAGGCCGTAGTCGGCCACGCTGAAGATGGGCGCCTCGGCGTCCTTGTTGATCGCCACGATGACCTTGCTGTCCTTCATGCCGGCCAGGTGCTGGATGGCGCCGCTGATGCCGCAAGCGATGTACAGCTGGGGTGCCACGATCTTGCCCGTCTGCCCCACCTGCCAGTCGTTGGGCGCGTAGCCCGCGTCCACCGCGGCACGGCTGGCACCCAGCGCGGCACCCAGCTTGTCAGCCAGCGGCGTGAGCACCTCGTCGAACTTCTCGCTGCTGCCCAGCGCCCGACCGCCACTGACGATGATCTTGGCCGCCGTCAGCTCGGGCCGGTCGCTCTTGGCAATCTCGCTGCCCACGAAGGCGCTGCTGCCGTTGTCGGCCACGGCACCCAGGCTTTCCACCGCGGCGCTGCCGCCAGTGGCCGCGGCCGGGTCAAAGCCCGTGGTGCGCACGGTGATGACCTTGATGGCATCCAGGCTCTGCACCGTGGCGATGGCGTTGCCGGCGTAGATGGGGCGTTCGAAGGTGTCGGAGCTGAGCACCTTGGTGGCGTCGCTGATCTGCGCCACGTCCAGCAGCGCGGCCACGCGCGGGGCGACGTTCTTGCCGCTGGCGGTGGCCGGGAACAGGATGTGGCTGTAGGCCTTGGCCACGCCCACCACCTGCGCGGCGACGTTCTCGGCGAGCCCGTGGTCCAGGCCTGGCGCGTCGGCGTGCAGCACCTTGGCCACGCCGGTGATCTGTGCGGCGGCCTGTGCGGCTGCGCCTGCGTTGGCGCCGGCAATCAGCACATGCACCTTACCGCCACAGGCGAGAGCCGCGGTGACGGTGTTGAGGGTCGCGCCCTTGACGGAGGCGTTGTCGTGTTCGGCAATGACGAGTGCGGCCATGTCAGATCACCTTGGCTTCGTTCTTGAGTTTGTTGACCAGGGTGGCCACGTCGGGCACCTTGATGCCGGCACCGCGCTTGGGCGGCTCGCTGACCTTCAGCGTCTTGATGCGGCTTGTCACGTCCACGCCCAGGTCGGCGGGCTTGAGCACTTCCAGCGGCTTCTTCTTGGCCTTCATGATGTTGGGCAGCGTCACATACCGCGGCTCGTTCAGGCGCAGGTCGGTGGTGATCACGGCGGGCAGCGTGAGCTTGAGGGTCTCGGAGCCGCCGTCCACTTCACGCGTGACCGACACCGAGCCATCGGCCACTTCCACCTTGCTGGCGAAGGTGGCCTGCGGCAGGCCGGCGAGTGCGGCCAGCATCTGGCCGGTCTGGTTGCAGTCGTCGTCGATGGCCTGCTTGCCCAGGATGACCAGGCCGGGCTGTTCCTTGTCGACCAGCGCCTTCAAGAGCTTGGCCACGGCAAGCGGCTGCAGTTCGTCGGCACATTCGACCAGGATGGCGCGGTCGGCGCCGATGGCCATGGCCGTGCGCAGGGTTTCCTGGCACTGCGTGACGCCGCAGGACACGGCGATGATCTCGGTGACCACGCCCTTCTCCTTCAGCCGCACCGCCTCTTCGACGGCGATCTCGTCGAAGGGGTTCATGCTCATCTTGACGTTGGCGATGTCGACGCCCGTGCCGTCGCTCTTCACGCGCACCTTGACGTTGTAGTCGACCACCCGTTTCACGGGGACCAGCACCTTCATGAATGTCGCTCCTGGGCTCTGATTGACGTAAACGTTAACCAATGCATTCTAGGCGTGGCGTCTGCGGGAAAG
>JANORP010000191.1:0-39565 GCA_031415375.1 Bacteroidota bacterium
CAGATGTACATGCTGGCACGGTATGGTACAACCGTTATGCTTGGGCTGGTGTTTCCGTGCACCACTTGACAGAGCCGTTTCAGGCATTTATTACTTCATCACGTGGTGACTCATTTCGTTTGCCACGCAAGTACACAGCAACTGCAGGACTGCGGATTCCTGTCGGACCTCCAAATGATCCGGACAAGGTTGCGATCTCTCCAGCAATTCTGTTTATGAAGCAGCGCAATTTCAATCAATTGAACTTGGGCGCTTATGTAAACATTGATCCAATGGTCTTTGGCCTTTGGTACCGCACGAATTACAACAATTTTGAAGGACAGTTTGTGACCAGCGATATGTTGGCTGGACTAGTCGGATTTAAGCAAGGTGTATTTTCGATGGGTTATTCTTATGACTACACGCTTTCAAGGCTCACGAACGGCATTTCAGGCGGTTCACATGAGCTTGCATTGATCGTGGAGTTTGAACGGAATAAGCCCTCAGTGTTCAAACACAGAAAAATGCCTTGTCCAAGATATTGATTCCTTCTATCTTTGTTACCCTTCGGAATTAGTATATATAATTTAAATAGGCACTGCTATTATTGGTTTTGTAATCCTTTTCTTAAACGCTATTACACGATGAGACAGAAAAGCTTGCTATACCTTGTGATCCTTGTTATCACAGGTACCTTCTTCGGATGCGGCGGCGGACAGAATATCAATTTTGTCGGCAAAAACAGCACCAAAACGGGGCTGAAATACAATGAAGAAGGTGGGTTCACTGTTCGCAACTTCAAAGGAATGGATCCTGCTCCAGGCCTTGTATTTGTGCAGGGTGGCACCTACCTAATGGGTGGAGGAGAAAAAGACATTGAGTTCTCGATGAACAATCGTGAGCGTCAAGTCACCGTTCACTCATTCTACATCGACGAGACAGAAATCTCAAACGTCGATTACAAAGAATTTCTTTGGTATATCCTGAAAGACTCAGGCGAAGTCATGCACCGCGCGCTCTACCCAGATACCGCAGTATGGCTCCGTGACTTGGCTTACAACGATCCTTATACCCAATATTATTATGCTCACGAAGCGTTCAACACCTACCCTGTGGTCGGAGTGAACTGGCACCAAGCCAATGAGTATGCAAAATGGCGTACCATCATCGTGAACAGGACGATTCTTGATCGCGATCCAGAAGAGATCCTCTACCCTGCATACCGCCTGCCTACCGAGGCTGAGTGGGAATATGCAGCCCGTGGTCTCCTCGAAGAAGAAAACTATCCATGGGAAGGCAAGTCACTCCGTGACCAAGAAGGCCGTTTCCGTGCAAACTTCAAGCGCGGTCGTGGTGACTACGCTGGCTGGGCTGGTGGCGATGGCCGTCACTACACCGACGGTTACATGATCACTGCACCTGTACGTTCATTCTATCCCAACGATTTCGGTGCCTACAATATGGCTGGCAACGTGTCTGAGTGGACGATGGACACCTACCGCGTGCTCTCTGGCGAAGATGTCGAAGACCTCAACCCTAACCGTCGCCGTGGCCGCACCGAGTTGCGTCCTGACCAGTGGTTGGATGACTTTACTTATACCGATAAGAACTCGCTTCTCTTCAACCCCGATCCAAATGAGCCGAACAACAGCTTGTTCGACAACATCAAAGTGTATCGCGGTGGTAGCTGGGCAGACGTCGCTTACTTCCTGACCCCTGGTTCACGTCGTTTCTTCAACGGTGACTCTTCATCAGCGATGATTGGCTTCCGTTGCGCAATGATCCGTTTGGGTAGCCCATTCTAAGCATTCTGGAAAGGAATTACATTCAATCGGGCTCGAAGACATCTTCGAGCCCGATTTCTTTTATCCACCCATGACCCCGCAAGAAGTCCACGCCGCAGTTTCCCAAGAGCTCACCTCAGCACATGACCGTGTGCATGCTTGGTTTTTCCATCCACCACTGGTACGTGCCTGGTTGCCCCGCGATGACCGCTGGTCGATCGATGAGATCTTGCACCACATCACCCTTACCAATCATTATTTGCTGATTTTGATCGACAAGGCAACTCAAAAATCCTTGAATGCCCGTGCCCGAGGCGAGCAACTCGTCTGGCCTATCGATTATCAATTGATTCCTGTAGCCTTGCAAGATGCTAATGTCTTGCAAACATTTACCTGGCATCGCCCAGACCACATGGATCCACGCCTGCATCCTGCCACGGGCGATGTCAAGAATCTCATGCGCACGCAGCTGTCGCATTGCAACGATTTACTTGGATCGTTGGAGGGCGGCTGGGGAAACTGGTGCAAGACCACCATGTCTGTGAATGCCATCGGCAAAATCGATGTCTATCAATACATCGTGTTTTTTTGCAAGCATATCCATCGTCACTGCGCGCAAATGGAAGCAAACGTCGTTGCAATGAACATCAATGGGTGATCATCAGTCTTTGTGTGATCGACTTGTTTTTGCCGAGGAAGACGACAAAATACAAACCCGCACTCCATTGGTGGACATCGATTTCACCGGCCAGAGATTGTATTGCGGCCGTGACCTGTAGATGCCCGAGTGCATCATAGACAGCATATCGGTCGATCGCCCGAGCACCCGCTCCCGCGATTTCGAAACGGAGATGGTCATTTGCTGGATTGGGAAACAGCTGAATATGTGGTGCATCTGCGACCGCTGTGGGTGCCACTGCCACTGGCCCTCCTGCGCGTAGCAATACCAAGCCGCCACGGTTGTCGCCCACGACAAAACTGAGGCGCGCACTGTCCAAGACTGCGGCTGCGGGACTCGCCCTGGTTCCATAGTCACGCCCAAAGAGATTCCCGACTTGCGCGAAAACAGCACCTGGGGCCAAACTAATGTTTTCATAGACCTGCACCTGACCATCGACGGCACCCACGAGCAAGTCCAAGTCATTGTCGTTGTCGTAATCGACGCCCCATGGCTGCGAATACCCGTTGGAGGTGCTCTGACCAGAGAAATTATTGATCTTCACATGGCCAAATGTATCTGAAACCAAGACAAAATTGGGGCTGGCTAGTGTTCCTGCATTGTTGAAATAATGCAGGTAACCTTGATGGTTGCCGACCAAGAGGTCCAAATCGTTGTCTGCATCGAGGTCGATCAACTGCGGGGCGCTGTTGAATCCCACATCAATGTTGGAGAAATTGGCGGTCTGCAAGACGAAGTTCGCAGGATTGCCCGCACCAGCAGTATTGCGAAAGTGAAAAATAGCGCCATCTACATTCCCCAATAGGAGATCGACGTCGCCATCCCCGTCCAGATCACCAGCCGCTGGGCGTAAATGGGAAGCATTCAAAAAGGCGGGATGGTTGCGCACCTGCATATAATCAGCAGAAACCAGGGTGAATGCTGGCTGTTGCGCAGTGCCCGTGTTTTCATAGAGCGCCAAGAGCGGATGAAAATCGACCAAGGAGTCATAGCGGCCGGCTCCACCGATCAAAATATCGGTGCGTCCATCGCCATTGTAGTCCAAAAACACAGGCATGGCAGCAGATCCGAGATCGATCATCTCGTCTTGCAGTATTCCATACCGTTGAAATTTAAGATCCGGAAGGGAATTGGCCCCTACATTTTTGAAATGTTGTATGCTTTTTTGATCTTCGACTTGGCTGATGTTGTTGGGGGCAACCAGCATGTCTTTGAGGCCATCGTTGTCGATGTCGAGGTAGAAGGCCGCAGGAAACAATAGCACCCGCGCGGCGGTATCGCTTAAAGGAAAATCGGGTTCATAGCTTACGAAGTCTGCTATTGTGCTCGTGCCACCATTGTGCAGACCATACAAAGTGGCGCAGCCAATGTCACCGATCACGAGATCCTTGAGGCCATTGTTGTCGAGGTCCAAAGCCAAGATCGTAGAGCCAGCATGCAGAGCCGTTTTGTCCATCATCGCCTCAGCCTCCTCCCAGCGTTCACCAGTCCCGCAGGGCACACGGCCGATGATTGCAGAACAGCCAAAAACATCCTCCTCAAAGTGTCCAAAACAACGAGAATTGCGCCGAAATTCCATGCTGCTCAAGCCACCTGTGTTTTCGACGCTGAGGTTTTTGTGCCACTCCACCTTGGTCCCTCCCAATTGGAAGGTCAGGAAATCCAAGTCGCCATCGCCATCGATGTCCTCGATTGCCGGGAAGTCGCTCTTGGAGGCGTAGAGCGGCAAAGCCGGCGGATAATTGGTCATGACGGTGTCTTGGTGCAGGCCAAAACTGAGGCTCCCGCCGCTGAGTGCACTCGTATTGCGAAAGACGCGCACATTGCTCACCCGAGGGACGGCGGTAAAAATGTCGATGAACCCATCGGCATCAAAATCGCGCAGCAGCACCCAATCGCTGAGGGCAGCTGGAAACTGGGGAATGTATTGCGGTGCAAAGGTGTAATCGATCTGCCCGGCGGTGCCGCCATTGTGAAACGTGAGCAACCGATCGCCATCACGGTCATAGACCACGAGGTCCAAGACGGCATCATTGTCCAAATCAATGGCACTCAACTGTGGAGCGGTCAATCCGCCCGCCCAAGCCGCCTTCAGCAAGTTACCGCCCACCGAAACGGGGATGTCATTGGACAAGACATAGTTTTGCGCCGATGCCTTGAGCGTGCAGATAATCCCCAAGAGCAGCCAAAGGTTTTTGGCAGTATTCATTCAAGCCTTATTTTTGAATAAATTTACGGAAAACAAGATGCCACAGTCAAAAATCTGGGAAGCCTTCAGGCAATACAAAGCCGTTTCCACCGATACACGCAAGATTCCATCCGGGGCGCTGTTTTTTGCCTTGAAGGGCGACAATTTCGACGGCAACCGATTTGCCGCCCAAGCGCTTGATGCGGGGGCCTCTTATGTGATCGTGGACGATCCCTCTGTTGTGGTGCCTGATGACACACGCTATATTCTAGTGCCCGATACTTTGCTGGCATTGCAGCAACTCGGTCGTCAATACCGTCAACAATTCCAGATACCCGTAGTCGGCATCACTGGCAGCAATGGCAAGACGACAACCAAGGAATTGGTGCATGCTGTCTTGAAAACCGAACGTCGTGCCTACGCGACCATCGGAAACCTCAACAACCACATCGGCGTCCCGCTCACGCTCTTGGCAATGCCAGAAGACACGGAAATCGCCGTGATCGAAATGGGTGCCAACAAGCCCAAGGACATCGAGGAGCTCGTGAACATTGCCCTGCCAACCCATGGCATCATCACCAACATCGGGCATGCACACCTAGAGGGTATGGGCGGCATCGAAGGTGTGCAACGCACAAAAGGTGAGATGTTTGACTTCTTGCGGCTTCATGACGGGTTTGCCTTCGTGAATATTCACGATCACCGCGTTGCGGCGCTCGCCGAGGGCCTCGCCCATCAAGTGGGCTACGGTGGCCAAGCATCGGCCTACCGCATCCTCGATCTCAAGACCTCTGCCCATGGCCAGACAATCTCGCTCCTCGCAGATGGCGAGCCGCTCACCATCGAGACGCAACTGCTAGGGCGCCACAATGCTGAAAATGCGCTCTTGGCAGTGGCGGTCGGTCGGCACTTCGGCATTTCAGGTGCCCATATCCAAGCCGCCGTTGCTGGATATGTCTCTACGATGAACCGCAGCCAATTGCACCGTCAGGGAGACCGCACTTTTTTGCTCGACGCTTACAACGCCAATCCCTCTTCGATGGAAGCGACCATCACGAGCATTTCCCAGCAAGGCCATGCGCAGGTGGCCTTGGTTTTGGGCGATATGTTTGAACTCGGGGTGGGGGCGCCTGCATTGCATGCTGGCCTCTGGGAATTTGCGCGGCAGGCATTGCCTGCGGCGCTCATTGTCGGCATAGGACCCTTGTTTCATGCGTCTCGGCCCGTCGGTGATGCGCTCGCCGTGAGTTACGCAAGCATCCAAGATGCGCAGGCGTCTATCGCAGCGGTACTGCATGATTCCCGCTACATTTTATTGAAGGGTTCGCGGGGCATGGCCCTCGAGCGGCTCTTGCCGAGCTTGGACGTGGTGCTCTGAAGTCGCTAGGGCTTCACTGGATCCAAACGGATGCCAGCACTTTGCACACCACAAAGCTCGCCATCGCGCATGTAGTGGCACAACTTAAGGGAATACTTGCCCTTTTGATTGAAGCGCAAACCATCAGATACAATGAGCTGAAAGGGGACCAAGTCACCTTCGGGCTCGCTGAACCAAGCCCCCGTGCGGTCCATCAACACAAATTCAGACGGGAGCACGGTCTCTTCGCCCGATGGCGCGCGCAAGATCGTATGCAGATAGATGTTGTTGAAGGGATAGTCGTCATTGACTTTGATGGGAAAGGTCAATGCATAGACGGCACTGGTGTCATCGCTGTCAAACGCCAAGTGCAGCGTGTCTGACGCTTGCCAACAACCGCCCTCAAAGTCAGATTCCGTCTCTGCCCAATGATGGGTGCAAGCCGAGAGCATCACGAGCATCAAGCACGCTCCTAGACATCCATAAACCTTTCTCATGGCTGCGCTGGCGGATTGTTGCTGGGTGCATTGCCCTCACCAGAGTTGGGATTGTCACCCGAATTGCCTCCGCGACCGCGATTATTGGGCTTATTACGACCCTTGTTGCGATTTTGGCCGCCTTGCTGATTCGGGTTTCGCGGGCCTTGCTGTGGCCGGAGGTTGGCGGGCAGCTCGAGGTTGCCGTCGATTTCGCGGTTGGGGCGATCAGACTCTGGACGCTTCTCGATGTTCCTAAAATTCCTGCTTCCGGAATTGGTCTCGCCTTCGTTGCGTTCTGGGCGGGGCTGGCCCTCGTTGCGCGGCTTTTGCTCTGGACGGGGCTGGCCCTCGTTGCGCGGCTTTTGCTCTGGGCGGGGCTGGCCCTCGTTGCGCGGCTTCTGCTCGGGACGGGCCTGGCCCTCGTTGCGCGGCTTCTGCTCGGGACGGGGCTGGCCCTCGTTGCGCGGCTTTTGCTCGGGACGTGGCTGGCCCTCGTTGCGCGGCTTTTGCTCGGGACGACCTCGCTGCTGATCACGTCCTCTTCCCTCTGGGCGCTGTTGTGGAGCCGAGCGTTGTTGGGTCTGCTCAGCGCCCGCGCCTGCATTGGCTACACCGGTTTCTTGTCTTGGGGCACCGTCTCTTCCTGGCGCTTTTTTCTTTTTCTTTTTGCGCTTTGGATCGTCTTTGAAGGCTGATTGGCCTACAACATCGACAAAATCCGCTTCCTTGTCTTCCTCGGCGATGATTTTGTCAAGCGAATGCAATGAAGCAGGTTTCACTCCACGCTTGTTCATCGCAGCCATTTCTTGCACCTTGTCAGCTTCCATTGGAACCCAGGTGCTATCGCTGGCATAGCTAAACCACATCATGCGTTTGAAGATGTCGGTTTTTTGGAGGAAAGCCATTCCAAGATCAGTCTCGATACGATCAACTTTGGGGATGTCCTTGATGGCATCCAAATAGGAGTCGAGTTCAAAGTTGAGGCAACACTTGAGCCTGCCACATTGCCCCGAAATCTTCATGGGGTTGAGAGACAGGTTCTGGTAACGCGCAGCAGCTGTCGATACGGTCTTGAAATCGCTGAGCCAAGTAGAGCAGCAAAGTTCGCGTCCACAAGACCCGATGCCACCCACAAGTGCAGACTCAAATCGCAGGCCAATCTGTTTCATCTCGATGCGGATACGAAACTCGTTGGCGAGCAGCTTGATGAGTTCGCGAAAGTCGATGCGCTGATCGGCGATGTAGTAGAAAATAGCCTTGGTATTGTCACCTTGGTACTCGACTTCGGAGAGTTTCATGTCGATGTCTAGCAACCGAATGATCTCTCGCCCCCGCACGAGTGTCTCATGCTCGCGAGACCGCGCAAGCTGCAGTTTCTCGACATCCTCTTTGGTGGCACGGCGGTAGATTTTCTTGACTTTCTCCAAGCCGCCGCGCACTTTCTTTTTGCGCATCTGCAATTGGGCGAGGATGCCGCCAAGGGAGATTTGTCCTACGTCAAATCCACGGTCACTCTCGACGGCAACAAAGTCGCCCGTAATGACCGATAAGCCATTTGCATTGCGAAAAAATTCCTTGCGTGTATTTTTGAAACGAATCTCATACACGTTGTTGTATTCGCTTTGGGTCGGCTGCTGCATGCTGTCGAACCAATCGTAGGTATTGAGTTTATTGCAGCCGCCAGTTTTGCAGCCGCCACTTTGACCGCAACCGCCTGTAGAGCCGGTTCCCGTCGCACATGATGCACATCCCATACTTTTCTTCTCCTAGCTTTGGTGGCTTTCTTTGTTCATTCAAAAAAAGAACGCTGAAACCAAGCTTCTAAATTAAGATTTTTCCCGTTAACAGTGAATGGATTCGCAGGGAGAGCACCGACAACACCATGGGCGAACTGGCGTTGCGGCTGATATAATGCAAGCTATCTTCCAATAAGCGGCTTATGGAATCAATTCCATTGAGCTGAATGAACTTACTAAATTTTTGCTGAAAATCGCGCTCTTCTGCGGTCGTCGCCGCCAAGTGGTCGGCATGAAAGGAAAACAGCAGGGAATCCCGCAATTTCTGCAAGGCATAGCTCAGAAAGAGTTTTTGAAACTCTTTGTTTTCCTTGCTCACCTGCTCTACAATGTCTTGGATTTCCCCAAACTCACCTTTGTGGCAAATGCGCAGCCATTGCATGTACAATTCCGAAAGCGATCGATTGCTTTCATGTACCATTTCTTCTGCCTCGGCAACCGATCCCTCTGCGATCTGTACGATCTGCAGGGCACGGTCGCGGTTGAGGCCACTGGTGGCTACCAAGTAGTCTGCCAGCGTAGCATCATCGATGCGGTGCATTTGGATGCGTTGGCAGCGACTGTTGATTGTGGCGAGCAAAGCTGAGGTATCGCTCACGGTCATGATGATCATGGTGCGCTCTGGCGGCTCTTCCAACAATTTCAGCATTGCATTCGCAGCCTCATTGTTGATCTTTTCTGCGTTCCAGATCACGACCACTTTGTAGCGGCCTTCAAAAGCCATCAGCGAAATCTTCCGTTTCAGCTCCCTGATCTCATTGATTCGGATGCCAACCTGCTTGTTTTCGCCTTGCATCTGCCCAACCCAAGTATTGAAGGAATAGTAAGGGCGGGCAAAAAACTGCTCTCTAAACTGTGGAAAGAAGTCGTCAGACACTGGATTTTTGCCATCTACCTTGTTGGAGATGATGGGCAAAATGAAGCGCACATCTGGATGGATGCCCTTTTTGATCTTGGAGCAGCTGCTACACACGCCGCAGCTGTCTTCTGGTGTCTGTGCCTCGCAGTTCACATACTGCGCGACCGCATTGGCAAAGGCCAACTTGCCGATCCCAGGCTTCCCTTTGAGGATCAACGCATGGGGCACACGGTTCTCGCTCACCATTTTCAAGAACGAGTCCTTTGCCTTCTTTTGGCCGATAATTTCCTTGAATTGCATGCGAGCGCAAATTGCGGATTTTTTTCCAAACCTCCCTGAGCAATATCAACCGAATCCCGTAACACAGTCTAGCTGAGCCTACAATTGTACATCATTCCATGATTGGCTCGCACAAGATCGGCTATGTGTCTAGCACGACGACTACACAGCTGAAAATGATCACGCAAAAGGCTGAATAAAAGGTACATTATCCACCGAAAAAACCTCTCAGAAGCAAGAAACTCATCAAATTTTGTTAAATTTCCGTCGCTCGGGTGTCGCGTGGTGCGATACCAGCCCTTTGAATATTCATTTTGCATTAAAAACTCTATACGTCTTATGGCTGACTACAAAATCGTTGATGGTGTGCGTCTCGACAAGTCATTGATCGACCTGGCTGAGGCCTCCGTGGCTGGCGTGGGTGATGGTCGTATTTCTTTTGAAGACGCCCAAAAACTCTGGGCCGACGCAATGGCCGATGGCAAGATCACAGTGGTGGAAAACCGCACGATCAAGTACATATTGGACCATTACAATTGCACTGACAAGGCCAAGGCATTCTTGGCAGAGCATGTGTACAGGACTATCGGTGGTGTACACTACGACCTAGCTTTGCTGCAAACTGCCGACAAGTTGGTGAGTGGAGCAGGCGATGGCCGCATCTCTTTTGATGATGCAGGCATTATCTGGGGCCTCGTCGATGCCGATGGCGTCGTGACAGAGGTAGAATCCCGCACGGTGCGCTACATCTGCGACAACTACAATTGCACCGACAAGGCGAAGGCCTTTTTGATCGAGCAATTGGGTTAATCGCTTTCGATGATTGCCGAAATGCCGTCTTCGCTTGAGCGAAGGCGGCATTTTGCTGTCTCGATGGCTCATCCCGCCCATTTGGCACGGTCCAGATTGCGGTATTGGATGGCCTCGGCGACAAAGTTGGGTTCGATTTTATCGCAATCCTGCAGGTCGGCAATGGTGCGCGACACTTTGAGGATGCGGTCAAATGCCCGCGCCGAAAAACCCAAAATATCCATTGCCTTTTGCAGCAGGTCTTTCCCCGCAGCATCGACTTGGCAGATGTCACGCACCATATTGGGAGGCATCATTGCATTGCTGTGGATTTCGGGGAATTTCGCAAAGCGCTTTTGCTGTCGCGCACGTGCCGCGATTACACGCGCACGCACCTCAGCACTTGTCTCCCCTTTGCGCCGACCGACAAGCGCTTCAAATTTCACGGGCGTGACCTCCAAATGGATGTCGATACGATCAAGCAATGGCCCAGAAACCCGTCCGATATAGTTTCTCACAACCTGCGGACCGCAAAGGCAAGGCTTGTCGGGGTGATTGTAGAAACCACAGGGACAAGGATTCATGCTGGCTATGAGCATGAAGTTGGCGGGGAAATCGACCGACATCCGAGCTCGAGATATGGTGATCGTGCGATCCTCTAGAGGCTGACGCAATACCTCCAATACGGGCCGTCTGAATTCGCCAAGCTCGTCGAGAAAAAGCACGCCATTGTGCGCCAGGCTCACTTCTCCTGGTTTGGGGAAGGCGCCCCCTCCCACAAGTGCGACATCTGAGGTTGTGTGATGCGGCGCCCTAAACGGCCGCCGAGTGAGCAGTGAAGCATCGATGCCGAGCTTGCCTGCTACCGAGTGTATCTTGGTGCTCTCGAGCGATTCGGCCAGGGTAAAAGGGGGCAAAATGGTGGGAATACGCTTGGCCAACATGGTCTTTCCTGCTCCAGGCGGACCTATCATCAATAGATTATGCCCTCCTGCCGCTGCAACTTCCAGCGCCCGCTTTGCAGATTCTTGCCCCTTGACATCAAAAAAATCAATTCCGCCCTCTGTCTGCGCAAATTCAAAGATCTCACGGGTGTCTTTGACGACGGGTAGAATATGCTTTTTGCCATTCAAAAATTCTACTGCGTCACGCAAATTTTCCACGGGAATCACCTCCAGATTGTTCACAATGGCAGCTTCGGCTGCATTGGCGGCTGGAAGGATGATGCCCTTGAATTTTTCCTTTCGGGCTTGGATGGCCATTGGCAAGGCACCTTTAAATGGCATGAGCGTACCATCGAGCGACAATTCGCCCATGATCACATACTGATCCAGTTGGCTGCCATCGACCTGCTCGCTTGCTGCGAGCACGCCGAGTGCCAAGCCTAGGTCAAACGCGGCACCCTCCTTGCGCACGTCGGCGGGGGCCATGTTGATGGTGATTTTGTGGCGCGGCCACTTCAAGCCCGCTTGCTTGATGGCAGTGGTGATGCGTTCCTTGCTTTCGCGCACGGCGCTGTCTGGCAGCCCGACCATCGCAAAGCCAAATGGAAAACTCAGATTTACCTCAATCGTGACGGTGTAGGCATCTACGCCCTGAACGGCACTTCCAAACGTCTTAACCAACATTTTGCTAGGATTTGTAACTAATTTTCCCAAAAATATGGGTCAAAATGCGCGTTTCAATGGACAAATTCCCGAAAAGGTAACGTCCGAGAGGCTCACAAAAGGCTCGTTTTCGCGCAAGGGGCCGCCTACGTTGCTGCTTTTTGGTAAATCAGATGCTGGTATAAAATAACCTTGGATTGTTTGTTGCTTGGGAAAATCGCGGAGATTGTTGTTTAGTTAAGGTGAGAAACTTTGTTGCCTTGCTCCACTAAATGCAACAATTTGCGACCTTGAGATGTTAGAGAAGCTTATGTTATGGTTATGAAAAAAATCAGCCTTTCGGCGATCTTCTTGTTGGCGATCATCGCTGCTTTCACAACTACGCTTAAAGCACAAAAAAACATGGATCAAACGATCTACCCATTCACCGTCCAAGACATTGACGGCCACGAGGTTTCACTTTCTGCCTACAAAGGCAAGGTAGTCCTCATCGTAAATGTAGCTAGCGAATGCGGCTACACACCCCAATATGAAAGCCTACAGGCTTTGTATGCCAAGTATCAGGACCAAGGCTTGGTCGTGCTGGGATTTCCAGCCAATGATTTTGGTGCACAGGAGCCTGGCACGAATGCGGAGATCAAAGATTTTTGCAGTGCCCGTTTTGGAATCAACTTCCCGATGTTTTCCAAAATTACAGTGAAAGGCGAAGGACAACACCCATTGTACCATTTCCTCACAACGGAGTCGCTCAATGGCCTCAACGGTGAGCAGGTCAAGTGGAATTTCCAGAAATTCCTGATCAGCAAAGAAGGCAAGTTGCTGTCGGTCATCAAGCATAGCACGGCTGTGAGCGATGATGCGGCCATGGATTTGATTGAGGCTGCTCTGAAATAGGCAGCTGCGCTTGTGTCAATGCTCAAAAAGCTCCTGTAATTCAATGTATCATTGTATTACAGGAGCTTTTGAAAGTGCTGCCCATCCGATCCATTGATCTTGGCTACAGACGATCCAAAGACCTTTTCCTAGTCAATTGACGGTAGAGCCATCGTCAATCTTGTTTTCGGGATTGAGGAGATGCAATTTCCCTTGTGCGTCTTCGGCAAACAGCACCATGCCTTGGGACTCGATGCCCATCATGGGGCGCGGGGGCAGGTTGGCGAGGAAGGTGCATTGCTTGCCGATCAAATCCTCGGGCGCAAAATGTTCGGCCACGCCCGACAAGATCGTACGTTGATCCAATCCACTGTCGATCAATAATTTGAGTAGCTTCTTGCTCTTCTCTACGCGCTCGGCGGCAAGAATGGTTCCGATACGGATATCCATCTTTTGAAATTCGGGAAATGCGGTCATTTCCTTGAAGGCCGGCAATTCTTTTGGCGTACTCTCCACAGGGGTGATTGGCTTTTCGATAGGTGTAGGATCTGGTTGAGGGGCAAGAGCGGCTTGCTCGGCTTCACGCTCGGCCTTGCGCTTGTTGAGCTTCTCGACTTGCACAGCCACAACCTCATCGGTGACACGCGTGAAGAGGTGAGCAATCTCGACGATGGGGCCGCCTTCTTGCACAAAGTCAAATGAAGCGACCTCATCCCATTTCAAAGCCGCAATGCCGAGCATCTCAAAAATCTTGGCTGCCGTCGTTGGCATGAAAGGCTCTGCGGCAACTGCCAAGACGGCTGCGATGTTCAAGCCCATGTGCAATACATGTCCGGCGGCCTCTGGGTCGGTCTTGACCAGCTTCCACGGCTCTTGCTCACTGAGGTAACGATCTCCTAGTCTGGCAATTTCCATCATCTGACTCAAGGCTTCCTTGAATCTAAAGTTGGCAATGAGCCTCCCGACTTCCCCATGGGCACCGAGGACACCGCGGATCAATTCCTCATCGCGTGTGCTCAACGCACGGCGGGCAGGCACAGTGCCGAAGTTTTTCAAGGTGAGTACCTTGATGCGGTTTACAAAATTGGCGAATGTATCGACAAGCTCGTTGTTGTTGCGGGTCTGATAGTCGTTCCAGGTAAAATCTGCATCCTTGTTTTCGGGCATGATAGCCGTCAACACGTAACGCATCACATCGGCTTGGCCTGGAAATTCCTGCAAGAATTCGTGCATCCACACAGCCCAATTGCGGGATGTGGAGATTTTTTCGCCTTCGATGTTCAGGAATTCATTGGCGGGCACATTTTCAGGTACGATGTAGTCTCCTTGCCCTTTGAGGATAGCTGGGAAAATGATGCAGTGAAAGACGATATTGTCCTTGCCGATGAAGTGATAGAGGGCTGTGTCTTCGCTTTTCCAATAGGGCTCCCAATCCTTGCCTGTTTGTGCCGCCCACTCCTTGGTGGCCGAAACGTAGCCAATCGGCGCATCAAACCATACATAAAGCACTTTGCCTTCGCCACCCGCCACGGGTACGGTCACGCCCCAATCGAGGTCGCGCGTGATTGCGCGCGGTGTGAGCCCACCATCCAACCACGACTTGCATTGGCCATAGACGTTGGCTTTCCATTCTGTGTGGTCTTGCAGGATATATTCTTTGAGCCATGGCTCATATTGATCGAGGGGCAAAAACCAATGTTCGGTCTCTTTCATCACGGGCGTAGTGCCCGAAATGCGGCTCACAGGATTGATGAGTTCCTCGGGACTCAGATCCTTGCCGCATTTTTCGCATTGATTGCCATAGGCTTTGTCGTTGCCACAATTGGGGCAAGTACCCATTACGAAGCGATCGGCCAAGAAAATCTGCTTTTCTTGGTCATACAGCTGCGCACTTTTGCGCTGAATGAGCTTTCCGTCATTGTGAAACTTGAGGAAAAACTCCTTTGCTGTCTCGTGGTGCGTAGGGTTGGAAGTGCGTGAATAGATGTCAAAGGAAAAACTGAAATCCTTGAAAGCATCACGAATCATCGCATGATACTTATCGACGATTGCTTTTGGAGTGGTGTCCTCGTCGAGCGCCTTCATGGCGATCGCAGTACCATGCTCATCTGAGCCACAGATATAGATGACATCCTCTCCGCGCGAGCGCAGGTAGCGCACGAATATATCTGCAGGAAGATAGGCGCCCGCGAGGTGCCCGATATGCAGGGGCCCATTTGCATAAGGCAGGGCCGAGGTGACGGTATAACGCTTGAAGCGCTTGTTTTCGCTCATGTTGCAAAGATAAGCGGCGATTTGGGATTTGTGGGATTCTTAGTGACAAGCGGTGTTTGACAAATTGAGCAAGCACTAGAAAGCTGTGCGTTGGCCCACACCGACACCACATGGATGTAGGCTGCGTTGTTGTAGAGGAGAAAAAGAGCAAGCAATATGAGACTTCGAATAGGGCGTGATCATCAAGTCCGCCACATTCGACAAGCCCAATTGTGCCTAGTGTGAAAAATCTGGGTGGCTGAATGATTTTATCATCAAAAAGTGAGAAATACTTACGCCATGCAGGAAGAGCTATTTGGTTTTGAAGAGGGGAATAAAGCCCTGTTTTCTATGATTTTGCTCCCCATAGGCCACTTGGCATGCACTTTGTTGGGAATTTGCCCAAATTAATATGATGTTTCGTATTTTTTATTGCATTTGAATGTGGTTTTCGTACCTTTGTGAGACTAATAGTTTTATGGAAGGTGTTGTAATATTCATTGTGCAAATGCACAATATCATGCTTCATTTTTAGTTGACCTAATTACCACGGCTCCAAAAATTGAGACCTTTTGGTGGCCAAAGATTCCAACCCACTACTAAACTTTAGTTCAGCGGGGCCCAATCGGGCCCCGCACCTTTTATTCGCTTCCGATATTCACCAAGGCTCGCTATTTTTGCGCTCGCCCGCACTGATCGCGACTTGCGCTTGGTCGGGAGCACCCAATTATTTCCAATGTCTGCAATTCCTTATCATACCTTCAGACTAGACAATGGTCTGAAAGTCATTGTCCACGAAGACCACTCGGTAGCCACTGCTGTCCTGGATATTTTGTACCATGTCGGCGCACGCAACGAGGTCCCGGAAAAGACTGGCTTTGCCCACCTCTTTGAGCACCTCATGTTTGGGGGCAGTCGCAATATCCCCAACTACGATACGCCTTTGCAAATGGTCGGCGGCGAAAACAACGCTTTCACCACCAACGACATCACCAACTATTACCTCACTGTGCCCGCCAACCAGATCGAAACTGGTTTTTGGCTGGAAAGTGATCGCATGTTGGCGCTCGATTTTTCACAGAAAAATCTCGACGTGCAAAAAAGTGTCGTCATAGAGGAGTTCAAGCAACGGTATCTCAACAAGCCCTATGGCGATGCACACCTCATTCTGCGAGGCCTGCACTACCACACGCACCCTTATCGCTGGCCCACCATCGGCCAGGAAATCGCACATATCGAGTCTGCCACCTTGGAAGACGTCGAGGCCTTCTTTTATGGCTACTACGCCCCCAACAATGCCACGATGGTCGTCGCGGGCAATGTCACGGTGGATCAGGTGCGGGACTTGGCCGAGAAATGGTTTGGAGAGATCCCTCGTCGCGCGCTGCTACACAAACCCCTGCCAGCAGAACCCCTGCAACAAGAGGCACGGCAGACGACCGTCTATCGCGACGTGCCGTTTCCTGCCGTCTATAAAATGTACCATATCCCCGCCCGCGCCGATGAGGGCTATTATGCCGCAGACATGGTCACCGACATCTTGTCGAGTGGCAAGGCTGGCCACCTGTACCAGCACATGGTCAAGGATCGTCAGGTTGCAAGCAGCGTGCGTGCCTTCAGCTGGGGTGCACACGATCCTGGCGCTGTTTCGATCGACGGCACGGTCGCCAAAGGCAGGACCGTCGAGGAATATGAAACAGCCCTTGCCGAGGTGCTTGCCGAGATGCTGAATGTGACCGAGACAGAGGTACAACGTGTAAAAAACTCCATCGAGAGCCAATATGTCATGGACCGCACCACCCTGCTCAACAAAGCCATGAACCTCGCCATCAGCGATTCGCTGGGTGATACCGACCTCACCAACACCTCCCTTGCCAAGTACATGGCCATCACCCAGGCTGATGTCGTGGAGGCTACCCGGCGCTACTTCCGCACAGACAATTGCTCCACACTCTATTATTTGCCGCAAAATGGGAAGTGATCTCCTCGACCGCAGGGTGCCGCCACAGGCCGCACCCCTCGACAAAATTCTGTTTCCGACCCTCAGACGCGAGCAGTTGCTCAATGGTGTGGATGTCTATATGCTCCAATTTGGCTCGCAAGAGGTGCTGGAATTGGCGGCTTTGTTTCCTGCTGGTAGATGCTTTGAGGCCACCGCATCGGTCGCGAGCTTTACAGCCAAGATGATGCAGGAAGGCACGAAGCAACGCACGAGCCTCGATTTTGCCCGTGTCATGGACAACTTTGGTGCCTTTGTTCATGTGGATTCGGGTTATGAAGTGGCTTCAGTCGGACTCACCTGCTTGAGCAAGCACCTGCAATCGACCGTGCCGCTCTGGGCCGAGATGCTCTTGGAGCCCGCATTTCCCGAGACCGAAATGGAGAAACTGCGCGAGCGTAGCCTGCAACACTTGGACCTAGAGGAGCAAAAGACAAGCTATATCGCGCGGCAGGAATTCAACAAACTGCTCTTTGGTAGCCAGCACCCTTATGGCGCCCCTTCAAGCAAAGCCGACATTCAGCAAGTGCAACTTGCAGATTTGCAAGGCTTTCACCGCAACAACTTTCATCCAGAGAATGCGGTGCTTGTGGCCGTGGGCAGGTTTGATGAAATCAAGTTGCTCGCAACGCTCAATGCTACACTCGGCCAACATCGCTTGGAAGCTGGCCAAAGCAAAATCGACATGTCATTGTCCCACGGGCGCTGGGCAACCGCAACGCCTGCGACGGGATTGCAATATTTTGAAAAGAACGACTCCATGCAGGCTACGCTGCGTGTCGGTCACCGGGCATTTGCCCGCAGCCACCCCGACTACTATCCCATGCAGGTCGTGAATACCGTCTATGGCGGCTATTTTGGATCACGACTCATGAAAAATATTCGCGAAGAAAAGGGCTATACCTACGGTGTAGGCTCTGCTTGGCTCTCCATGAAATACGATGGTCTATTTGTCGTGCAGACCGATGTCGGCAACGAATACATCAATGCCACCCTCGCAGAGATCAGGATGGAAATGCAGCGACTCATCGACCTAGGGGTCACAGATGCCGAGCTGGACTTGGTGCGCAATTACACCCTGGGACGCTCGGCGACAGGCCGCGAGACACCTTCGCAGCTGAACCAATTGATCCAAAACGCATTGATCAATGGTTTTCCCGTCGAGGAAATGGACCGCAAATATGACATCGTGATGGCCCTCAAAAAAGAGGACATACAGCGCCTTGCAGCTCAATACCTGCAACCTGATCAACTGATCGAGGTTGTGTGCGGCAAGATGTGAATGTCCTAGCTGTGCCCTGAAAATGAAAAACGTCGCTCAAGCTAGGCCTGGGCGACGTTTTTGTTGCTGGGATTCCCTGGGAAGTTGGGGAATGTGACAAACAATTTATTCTTTGTTCCACTCAGTCGTTTCCTTGCCCCACTCCTCCATCGTCATCGAGCGCGCGACTTGGTCACGCAGACTCTCGGTGCTCGTCACAGCATCTACCCCGCCGTCGAGCAGCGCCAAGTCACAGGAGATGAGCGTCGAGCCGCCATCCCACCAGTAACAATAGTGGTAATACTTTTCCTCGCCGTCTGGCTTGAAAAACACAAAGTTCTTTTCATTTACCGTTGTGACCCAACCCGTCAACTCATCGGTTTCCAAGGAGTACATTTCACCGCGCTCGAGCACCTTGGCCTTGTAGCTATGGTCATCGCGCTTGCTGATGCTTACGCGCTGCACCTCAGTCTCTGCCGAAGTGCTATGCCACTTGCCAACCAGCTGCTTGTCGATTTTCTCAGTGCCGATCTTGCCGAGCGGCTGGTCTAGCCCTATGGGGCAACCCGAAGCCAGCAACGCCACGACGGGCAAGAGAAGGAGGAGGTAGTTTTTCATCGTGCTCAATGTTGGTATTTGACTCACAAAACGCGCCTAGATGCAAAAGATACTGACCGATGCAAGCAGGTCACTACTCATTTGTCGTAGCTATAAAACCCACGGCCAGATTTGCGTCCAAAATGGCCTGCATCGACCTTTTTTTGCTGGACGCGACTCGGCCTGAATTTTTCATCGTGAAAAAAGGCTTCATACAGCGATTTAGTGACCTCATGGTTGGTCTCCACGCCGATGAGGTCCATCAGTTTGAAAGGCCCCATCTTAAAGCCGACATTTTCCATCACGCGGTCGATCGTTTCGTGGTCAGCACCGCGCTCCTCCAGTACCTTGAGGCTTTCCAGGTAGAAATGCCGAGCGACGCGGTTCACGATAAAACCAGGCTCGTCTTGGGCATGCACGGCCGTCTTGCCCATCTTTTGCGCCAAGGCAAATGTCACATCGCTCACCCAAACCTCTGTCGCGGCCCCCGAGATGACCTCCACCAATTTCATGATCGGCGCAGGATTGAAAAAGTGCATCCCGATCAAGCGACCTGGGTGCTGGAGACCAGCCCCGATGCGTGTGATGGGGATCGTCGAGGTATTGCTGGCAATGATCGCATCGTCGGCATTGATGACCTCGACCTCGCGCAGCACCTTTTGTTTGAGCTCCAGATTCTCCAAGATCGCCTCCACAATGAAGTCGGCCTTGAGATCGGCCAGGTCTTGTGTCAGATGGAGGTGACCGATGATACTGACCTTTGTGGCGGCATCCATTTTGCCCCTGCTCACGGAGTCAGACAAGAATTTTTCGAAATATTGAGCGGATTGCTCAAGTGTCTGCGCATGAATATCATACAATGTAGCCTTGTAACCAGCCAAGGCTGCGGCCAAGGCGATGCCACGCCCCATCACACCTGCGCCAATCACGGCTATGTGTTGAATATCAGTAATTGTTCTCATCTCAATAAGGATTCAAAATCTGAAACTGCTGCAAGAAACGAAGGTCATTTTGGGAAAAGAGTCGCAGATCGTTGATGCCGTAGCTCAACATGGCCACCCTTTCAATTCCCATGCCAAATGCGTAGCCACTATAGACACTCGCGTCGATGTTGCAATTTTCTAGGACTGCAGGATCCACCATGCCGCAGCCGAGAATCTCGACCCAGCCAGAGTACTTGCAGACATTGCAGCCCTTGCCGCTGCAGATCATGCAAGAGACATCCATCTCGGCACTGATCTCGGTGAAGGGAAAAAAGCTCGGACGCAATTTCACTTTGGTTTCTGAGCCAAACATCTGCTTGGCAAAGTAGTCCAACACCTGCACCATGTCTGGAAAAGAGACGTCCCGATCGACATAAAGGCCCTCGACCTGGTGGAAAAAGGCATGGGCACGTGCCGATACCGTTTCGTTGCGAAAGACCTTGCCGGGTGCGAGGATGCGGATTGGCGGCTGCTGATCTGTCATCACCCGAATCTGCACATTGCTCGTATGGGTGCGCAAGAGCTTGCCATCCTCAAAGAAGAAGGTGTCTTGCATGTCCCGCGCAGGATGGTCCTCGGGCATGTTGAGGGCCGTGAAGTTGTGCCAATCGTCCTCGATTTCTGGGCCGTCGGCAATCGTGAAGCCGATCTTTTCAAAGATCGATACGATGCGGTTTTGCACGATGGCGAGGGGATGCCTGCTGCCGATGAAGTGTGGATCGCCGGGCAAGCTCAGGTCATCGGGCGCACTGCTGCTGCGTTTGGAGGGTGCATCGGCTTGCAACTCGGCAAACCGCAGGCTAGCCGCATTTTTGACCTCGTTCAGAAGCTTGCCATACTTTCCCTTTTCTGGGCCAGGCACATCCTTGAAATCCTCAAACAATTGGCTGATGACCCCATTTTTGCCTGTAAAGAGCCGCTTAAATTCCTCTGCATCGCGGCCTGAATAGGCGGCAAGTTCTGCATGGACGGCATTGATTTTCTCTTCCATTGGATCAATATGAAGGTCAAAAATACGATACTGACGGCAATGCATGGTGCATTCCCCCAGAAAGCAAAGAAAAAAGTGAGCAGACCAGCCTCATGGCAGGTCTATTTACGCAACAGCTGTCGCAAAGACAGCAGGTGCAGCATCAAGGCAAAGGGGGCTACAAAGCCCGGCAACCATATCATCGGCCAATAGACGATCATACGGTTCGGTGGACTCATCACACCGATTTGCGGCAAGGACAATATGGCGATCCCGATAATGTTGAGCAATAAAGCCAGCCCGACGAAATTCCAGACGATGGCCAAGGTCTTGTTTTGACGCCCGTTTCCAAAGGCGATCCAAGCTACGATCGGTGCCGAGAGCCCCGCCAAAATGTCAAAATTCCAGCCTTCAAAACTCATCTGCTGCGGGCAGATCCCATCTACAAACAGGAGCCAGAGCACCAATTCCACCAAAATCCTGAAGGCTTGCAAATAGATCAAAGCGGCTGGCGACAGATGTTCCAGCAATTCGCCAAACGGGCGATAGAACAGCAAGGCGAGGATCGTGACCAATGGCACCGAGAGCGCCAGCATGATGCGTGGCGGGAAATGCTCAAATTCTGCAAAAAACCCATTGTTGCTGAGCATGAGCAATGTCGCCAACCAGGTAAGCATCCCTAGTATGGCCAGGTAGAGCACACTCGTGTAGTAGGGATGTCGCATGCCGCGCAAGCCCACGACGAGTCCTTGCACGGCTGCGCCAAAGAGAAACACGGTGATCAGCGAGAAAAGGATGGTTACCAGCGGTGAAAATTCGGGTTTCATGCAAATGCTTTTTGGGACTATCGAAGGTGGTGTATTTAGGTAGTAGGTAGCAGTTAGAAGGTAGTAGTTAGTAGTTAGCAGTTGTGATTGGAAATTGGTAGTTGAGTGACGCGCTTGCTGGCTCATGCTAGCTCCACACCACCGATAGCTGATTTCTAATCGATCAGGAATCTCTTTCCCCACCAATATGGCTTCCAGCGATCCAGCCCGTGGTCCAAGCCCCTTGGAAGTTGTAGCCGCCTGTGACGGCATCGATGTCCATGACTTCGCCCGCAAAAAAGAGGCCGGGGAGCAGCTTGCTTTCCATCGTCTTGAAATTGATCTCGTCTAGCGCAACACCTCCACAAGTGACAAACTCGTCTTTGAATGTGCTCTTCCCGGTCACCTTGAAAGTGCCCTCGACCAGTTCGGTGGCGAGCGCTTGCAGTTGTGGCTTGCTCAGATCACCCCAATTGGCGTGGTCTGAAACGCGGGCTGCGGTGCAGAGCGTATTCCAAAGGCGATTGGGGAGGTCAAACGGATTCTTGCCCTGCACCTTGCGCCGGGCTTGCTCCATTTTTTCATGTCGGAGCTGATCGAGCATCTGCTCCATGGTCGTGGTTCCCGTCCAATTGACCTTCAACTCAAATTGGTAGCCCAGTTCGGCCAGGTTGCGGGCACCCCAAGCGCTGAGCTTCAGGATGGCCGGGCCGCTCATGCCCCAATGCGTAATGAGCAATGGGCCACTGGATTCCAAGCTCTTGGAGACACGCACGCTGGCCAGCGGGACACTCAGGCCTTGTAGGCCCTCGATGCGGGGATCTTGGATATGAAAGGTGAACAGCGAGGGCACCGGCGGCGCAATGGTATGCCCAAGTTTTTCCAAGATCGCCCAAATGGTCTTGGTCGCGCCGGGTGCGAGCAGCACGCGGTCAGCCATGAGTTCTTGGTCGCGGGCAAGGGTGATCTGCCAGCGGCCATCTACCGGGGCGATCCCCACGACGGTATGCTTTGCACGCATGTGAACGCCAGCGCGTTGCGCGGATTCGCGCAGGCAAGCCACGATGGTCTCTGAGTCGTCGGTGACGGGAAACATGCGGCCGTCGTCTTCTGTCTTGAGGGCCACGCCACGCCCCTCAAACCAGCCAACAGTGTCGCCCGTGCAAAAGGTATTGAAGGGGCCGATCAGGGCCTTGCCACCCCGTGGGTAATACTTGACCAATTCTCGTGGGTTGAATTCGCTAGGGCAGACATTGCAGCGGCCACCGCCAGAGATGCGCACCTTTTCCAAAAAATCGCCGCCCCGTTCTAGGACCGTGACCGAAGCGGCAGGATTGAGCTCGGCACAGCGAATGGCTGCAAAAAAGCCTGCCGCGCCGCCGCCAACCACCACGATATGCATACCTGTCTTCATGGCCGCAAATTAAGGCAAAATCGACGAGTCAATGGGCCGCCGATTGGCGAGAGGTGCGCAACAAATAGCGTTGCGTCTCGTCGGACGAACGCTTATTTCAGAAAATACTCATTGGGGTTTGACCCAGACGACTTCTGGTTTGCCCCAGATGTTTTTGGCGATGCGGTAGATCACCTTGCAGTCTGTCGCCTCTTTGCACACGGGATCGACACTGTTGGTGCTGTAGTAGCAGCGACCGATGCGGGTGCCCTTGGCGTCAAAGACTTCGCTGCCAGCATCGGGGGCATTGCGGCTACAGCGATAGACGGTCGCGCCTTGATACCTGCATTGCTCGATCTCCCCGCGCTCATATTGGGCGAGGAGCGTCTGCTGCACCTCGGCTGTTGTCGGGCCAGGCAGGGGCTTGATGCCGCCCGTGCGCACAATCCCGGTGCTGTCCTCGGTGGGCGTCTGGCTTGGGGTACTGCTGGGTTTCGGGTGACAGGCTGTCAAGTTGAGGAGGAGTGCAAGCAATGCGAATGTGTGAATCTTTTTCATGGGAGACGCTGGATTGGAAGGCAAAAATAGGAGAAAAGTGGTCGTTGGGGGATGTTTCGTGCGAAGAGCTATCCCTAGCGGCCAGCAGGATTCTTACGTTGTGCTTGTAGGTAGGGAATCACCTTTTCCAAGCGTGCCTGCTTGGTTTCTGGGCGTTTGGCACTCACGATCCACTCGACATACTCTTTGCGATTGGTGAAGCTGAGCTGTGCAAAAAAGTGTTGCTCGCGGGGATTCGCCTCCAACAGAGCCTCCAATTCAAAGGGGTAGCGCATTTCCCTGGTATTGTGGTCCATATATTCGGCCAATAGGGCGTTGCGGGACGCTGATTTTTAAAGATTTTTTTCACTGACGGCATCGCTGCCGTGCGCTACACACCATGCTGTCCAGTCGCCATCGACAGAGATCAGGTTGAGGTGCCTTATGGCAAGGCCCTCCAGTGCTTCCCAGCCATGATCGCGGCTGAGATCGGTCGGGATATTTCCAGACTTCTTGGGATACAGGATCCACAACAGCCCATCATTGGCCAATGCATGGAGGGCTTCAGGAACAGCAATACCCACCTCGGCGGCTTGAGTGACGGCAATTGCCATCCATGAATATGTGCCGTTCAAATCTTCGGAATAGGGTAAGCCGATTGCCTCCAAGCGCGCATGCAGGAGATGATTGATAGGTACCCCGATCACTGCGATGGTGTGGTCGGGGGAAAATTTCATTTTCTTGAGCAGTGAATCCATAATGATTGATCGCAGCGCAGACAGTGCATGCATTGTTTCAAGCTTCCAATTTGCCTATTTTCGCAGAGAAATCAACGTAAGACTGCATGAAATTTCGTTTGCTACGCCTCGCTCTCGCCATTGTAGGATATACTTGCTTGCTAGGCGGGGTGAGCCATGCGCAATTCAAAAAAGTCTTTCTGCCAGACTCATCGGTCTTGCAATTGCCGAGCTTTTTCACGGCAGTCAAATTGCTGGAGACTGATATTCCTGGGAAGCCCCTGGCGGTCTTGGGATCCTTCAATACCACCGATTCTGCCAATGTCTTTCGGTCGGTGATGTTCAATCTGCTTTTGAATCTTCAAGGTGACCCACAAGGCATGCACCTCTTTGAAGACACATCGCAATTTGTATTTCAGCCACCACGCATTTATTCTGGTTGCTATGATGGCAACGGCATTTTTTACCTTGGTATCGGCGCCAACAACAGGCAGGTGGTCGTGAAGACCAATGCGACGGGCCAAATGATCTGGGCCAAGGCTGGCCATCACCACGAGTATTATTCCATGCTCTGCGAAGGTGGCACGGTCACCTTTATGGGGCAAGATGAGAGTGTGCAAGGCGCGCACGACTTCTCGATCGGGCGATTGGATGCTTCGGGAGCTGGTGGTGGAGGAACCATGTTTGGGACACCGGAATTTGAACTGCCCCAAAAGCTGGCCAAGTTTGGCAACCAGTATGTGATGGGCGGCAGCTCTTATCAGACAGGGAGCTTCAAAGGCATGCTTGTGAAGGCCGACGCCAATTTTGAGCAGGTCTGGGGCCGGCTGTATGACATGCCGGGCAAGGGAATGATCATTTATGCGATCGACAGGCCGCGCGATGGGCATGGCTATATCCTGAGTGGCCGCGCGCGTGGAACGAGTGATTCTTTGTTTCTCATGAAGACCGACACGGCTGGCAATCCGTTGTGGACCAAGTTGTATGGCATTCCTGGCACGGCCGAGGCCTACAATTCTGCCCTGGTCGTCGATCCAATATCGGGTGGATATTTGCTATCGGGCTTCTACCGTGGGCCACAGTATTTTCGCCCTTTTATTTTGATGACCGACTCGATCGGCAATGTACGCTGGGCCCGCGACTATGCCGATCCTGGCCTCAATACCGACGAAACATTCAACGATATCATTCATTGCAACGCCGACGGCATGTTTTATGCGGTCGGCGACATGGTGGTGATCGATTCCAATCAATTTGACCACAAGATTTTCTTGGTCAAGGTCGCTGCCGATTCTGGCACCACTTCATGCGACTCGGCATTGGTGATCGGCATGCGGCCCACGACGACGCAGATCGTGGGCACTACGGTCGAGGAGCCCTTCCAAGCCAATACATCTTTCCCGATAGGGAATCTCATCTCTGCGGAGATGCAGGCCGAGACACGGTGCTTTGTGATCGTCGGTGTGGCAGATGGGCTGCCGGCAACAGGTGTGTTTCACGTCGTGAATCCCTCGGGTCCCACCTTGCAGCTCCGGGCCGAGGTGCCGAGCGGTGGTGCCACCTTGCGGGTGATGACGATGACTGGCGAGGTGGTCTTGCAGCAATGGCTGGAACAAGGCATGCAACAGCCTCAATTTGCCTTGCCGCAATTGAGCAGCGGGATGTACTTGGTGAGCCTTGCAGGCGCTGAGTGGCGCTACCCGACGCTGCGCTGGGTCGTGCAGCGATAGGCTCATTTCTCGTGCTACCAACCCAAGATTGAGCTTGGAATTATTTTGCTGCCTTGCTACCGCAGGAGCGGCGCACGATGAGCGATGTTTCCAAAAAGACCTTGTCTGCCAGCGTGGCATCGCCACCATTTTCGATCTTGTCAAGCAAGACTTCGACCGCACATTCTCCCATGCGCTCGATCGGTTGAGCGATGGCTGTGATGGGTGGGTTACAAAACTTGAAGAGGTCGATGTCGTCAAAGCAGACCACGCGCACGTCTTCCGGGATGCGCAATCCAAGGTCTTGAATGCATTCCAAGGTCGCCACAGCGAGGTTGTTGTTCACAACAAACAGGCTATCGACGCTATGCGGTGGATTGAGGAGCAAGGGCACCTTGTGGCGAATGCCCTCCCGAATGTTGTCATAAGGAATCTCGCGCACAAGTGCTTGGTCAAATGCGATCCCGTTTTTGGCGAGGGCATCTTTGTAGCCGCGCGTGCGCTCGGTGATCGAGGTGAGGTGCGATGGCGAGATCGTGAGTTGGCCGATGCGCTTGGCACCTTGCTGCACGAGGTGATCGACCACCAATGTGCTGCCGCCATAGTTGTCTGAGGTGACAAAGGGTGTGTCTTCCTGAGGCACAAAACGGTCGATGAGCACCAAGGGGAAATTTTCTTCTTGGAGCGCCTTGATGTCTTCGTTGTTGCCGAGGGTCGTGGAGATGATGAGGCCATCGACCTGCCGGTCGCGCAACATTTGAATCAGGCCCTTTTCTTTGCTGGCGTTTTCATCTGAGCTCCCAAAGAGCACATGGTAGCCTTTTTTGCTCGCGGCATCCTCGACGGCACGGCACATGCGGGCATAAAACGAGTTGGAGATGTCGGCGACGATGAGGCCGATGGTATGCGAGCGCCCCATGCGTAGGCTGCGCGCCATCATATTGGGTTTGTAATCGAGTTCCTTGGCTTTGGCCCATACTCGTTTTTGGGTCTCCTCATTGATGCCATTGTCATTGCCTTTGCCATTGAGCACCATCGAGACCAAAGTCTTGGAAACACCCAGGGCTTTGGCGATATCTGCGAGAGAGGGTTTCTTCTTCATTCTAGAGGGATCAAATTCTAACTAATAGCAATTCTACTAAATCGATTTAGCAATTCCAATCCCTGCAAAAATTATTCCAAAACTCCGTTACTGAGCAAAGGGAGCAATGTTATTTTCAGGCATTTGCTATCTGATTTCAAGATTCAGCTACGCTTGGTCTGCCGATCTTGCAAAAAACGCAAGATACAATCCATGAAATCAGCCCCATAGAGCATGAATTTGCGGTCGCCCACGCCACTCACCTGCCGCATCGCGAGCTCGCTCGTGGGGTGCTCCTCGGCCATGAGTCTGAGTGTGCGGTCATGGAAAATGACATAGGGCGGCACACCTTGCTCGTCGGCGATCTGCTTGCGACGCTTGCGCAACTCCTCAAACAAGGCATCGACAAACGACGGTTGTGGCTTGGGGGCTGCCGCAGCCTTTTTGGCGATTGCGTCCTTTTGGAAATCGCGGGGCCGTGCCAGCATCACCTGCCGCCCATTGAACAAGACCTCCTTGCCGATCGGGGTGACTTTGAGGGCATTGCCCTCGTCGTAGGCCATCTCGAAGATGCCCATATTGAGCATCTGCACGATGTATTCGACCCAATCCTTGCGCGGCACGTCTTGGCCAGCACCATAAGTCTTGAGGAGATGGTAATTTTTGGACTTGATCTCTTGGTTGTGGCTGCCGCGCAAGATGTCGGCGATCATGTGGCCACCCACGCGCTCCTCTGTACGCAAGCAGGCTGAGAGCGCCTTTTGCACCAGCACGGTCCCGTCGATCATCCGCTGCGGATTTTTGCAGTTGTCGCAGTTGTTGCATTGGCCCTCGTAGTGCTCCCCAAAGTAGCTGAGCAGGATTTGGCGTCGGCAAGATTTGGCGTCGGCATACTGCACGATGCGGTCGAGCTTGGTCTGCAAGATCTCCTTTTGGCCGCTGTCGTCGATGAACTTTTGGAGCATGATCACATCGGCGTAGCTATAATAGAGGAGCGTCTCGCTCGGCAAGCCGTCGCGGCCCCCACGCCCAATCTCTTGGTAATAACTCTCGATATTTTTGGGCAGGTTGTAGTGAATCACCCAGCGCACATTGCTTTTGTCGATGCCCATGCCAAAGGCGATTGTGGCGACGATGATCTCCAAGTCGTCTTTCACAAACTCCTCCTGCACGCGCGCGCGGTCGCCAGGATTCATGCCAGCGTGGTAAAACCCAGCCTTGATGCCTTTTTGCTTGAGTTTATTGGCGACATCCTCGACGCTCTTGCGGCTCAGGCAATAGACGATGCCCGACTGCCCAGGCCGGGCTCTGACCCAGCTTAGGATCTCGTTCACACGGTCTTGCGCGGGCGCGACAGTGAGGCTCAGGTTGGGCCGGTCAAACGAGGCCAAGAATGTCGTGGCGTCTTGCAGCTTGAGGTGATGCTCGATGTCCTTGCGGGTGAGCTTGTCGGCCGTCGCG
The DNA here is from genome assembly GCA_031415375.1 of Bacteroidota bacterium. Classification (GTDB taxonomy): domain Bacteria; phylum Bacteroidota; class Bacteroidia; order J057; family JADKCL01; genus JADKCL01. The sequence continues at coordinate 28,457 of JANORP010000191.1, forward strand.
GTCAATGCCACCATCGGGATCGTGGGAAAGCGTTGTTTGAGCACGCCCATCTGCTGATACTCTGGCCTGAAGTCGTGACCCCATTGCGAGATGCAGTGGGCCTCGTCGATTGCGATCAAGCAGACCTTCATCGTACTCAGCAAGTTGAAAAACTCGCTGCTCAGCATTTTCTCGGGCGAGACATAGAGCAGGTCGAGTTCGCCACGCATCGCTTGGCTTTCGACTTCTTGATTTTCAGACCCCGTGGCGCTGCTGTTGATGTAGGCAGCCCTTACGCCGTTGGCTTTGAGGCCCTCGACTTGATCCTTCATGAGAGCGATGAGCGGCGAGACCACGACACATGTGCCATCCATGATGATCGCTGGGATCTGGAAACACAGTGATTTGCCCCCACCGGTGGGCATGAGCACGATGGTATCGCGCCCCTCTAGGATCATTGAGATGATCTCGGCCTGCTGTGGCCGGAATTCGTCGTAGCCAAAATATGACTTGAGTGCGAGCTTTGCCTTCTCCATTCTATGTGCTGTCCCTAATAGCTTGCAATTTAACCGCTTCTCGCGGCAATGAACGAATCTGCCTGCAAAAATTTGGCCGAGATTCGTCGCCTATCCTACTTCACGCGCGTCCTATGAAAGCAAAAACCATCTTTCCAATGCTATTCGCCCCAAGCTAGAGACCATCCGGCCAAGTGCAAAATCCCTTGTTGGATGCTAATGTCAACACATTCCTAAGCGTAATGTTGCAGAGGGCAGACGAACGGTTAATGAATTTAGCTTCGCTGCACACGATGGTCTTTTCACCCATCGCAAGCGTGATGAGTTGTGCTTGGGTTGAAATGTTTAGTTTTGTGGAAAATGTAATTGCCATGGTCCCTGTTTTGATGATCGAACGTTTGAAAAACTTGCACGACGCGCGGTACTGCGCGGCAGTCGGCATTTCCATGGTGAGTTTTGAGATGGATGCCATCGACCCAACAGCATTGACAGCAGCGAATGTCAAGGAAATAGCGGAGTGGCTCAGTGGCGTGGAATGCGTCGGTAAATTCGGGATAGACAATCTCTCGAGCAGTTTTGAAATTGCCCAGCAATCGTCGTTAGACTGGATACAGATTCCTGCAGGCATCTCCAGTGAATACATCACTGGGCGGGGAGAAGCCATGATTTTTGATGCAAGCGGCCTTCAATGGAGTCCTGAACTCTATGGTAGTTTGCGCGCATTTTCCGAGCTTTACCCAGCTGCGTTGATCCTTTTGCACTTGGATGCAGACGCTTTGCCTACCATCGCGCAAGCTGAGGCTTTTTTGAAACGTTGCATCCTGCGTCTAGACGATCCCAAGGTGATTTTGCAGCAGCTTGCGCAACCAAGTTTGCGGCCCTACGGCTTTTCTTTGGGCGCATTTGCGTGGCATGCCGATGGGGAACTCGATTATGATGCCTGCGATTCCTTTCTCAGCCAATACGAAGACTTTTTTGTGTCATAAAATTTTGTATTTCAATTACTTACATTACTTTATCTCATTGATGTCTTTAGGCAATTATTTGCACTTCCCTCACGTTTCCTTCACCTGAGCATGCCTGTTTTGGGCATTGGCTTCCGATCCTCTGTGACATTTTGAGCGTGACAACCACCTAGTTTCGTAACTCTCGCGTACGAATTTCGACGGGGCGAAATCTATGCCCTTTTCTGGGGTGTGGACGCATGGCCTCCATGGCCGTTTCTGTGCGGGCCCTCATTCTCGCCAATACGCCTTGGTCTGCATAACTGTACCATCCTTTGTGGGTCACGACAAGGTGATCTCTGAGTGCGATGCCGGTGATCTCTGAAATTGCTATCAAGTGCTGCGTCATATCGTCATCTTCGAACGATGGCTTTGTGCATCCCGTAGGGTGATTGTGGCAGACCACAATGCTGCTCGCATTGTTGCTGATGGCAAGTTTGAACACATATTGCCCATCGACAGTAACCCTAGAAACGCCACCCCTGAACACCTCCAATTCCCCCAGCATTTGGTTTTGCCGATCCAGGTAAATCAAGTGGAAGACTTCGTAAGGAAGGTTTCCAATCTTGGGCATGAGGTAATTCGCGAGTGCGTTTGAAGTATCAAATCGCAGCACAAGATGCTCACTTTGCATGCGGCGATTCGCCAATTCAAATGAGGCTACAATCGCGGATGCTTTGGCGATGCCGACGCCCCTGATCTGGGTGAGCTCAGAGACCGTGGCACGTGAGAGATTGGGCAGACCTCCAAAATGGTCTATGATTTTGCGGCCAAGATCAATCGCAGACATCTCACGTGTACCAGTTGCCAAAAGGGTTGCAATGATCTCGGCATCGCTCAATGCGCCGATACCTCGCTGCATCATTTTTTCGCGCGGCCGATCCTCGGCAGCCCATTCATGGATAGGGCAATTTTGATCCATTGATTTCATGTTTGTGTTCAACTCCTTCTTTCGAAGTCAAAGGTCTGGCCCAAATGGCAGCCTGCCATGGAAAAATTACGCAAAAAGTAACGCTGCGAAGATCTGTGAAAACACTAAAATCTTAGCAGGAACGACAAAATTAGCTGTTTTTGGAAACTCAACCCTTGCAACAAAAAAATGAAGGGGGTCTGAGTAGGGTTTGAAATATGGTCTGGCCCAATAGTCGTATGGTCATCACGACGGGCTGCTTGCCTATGGAAAGGTCACGCTGAACCAAAAAGGTGACCGCCCGAGAATCCGGCACAATGGTCTGTTATGGGCCATGCCGGAATCCCAGGCGGTCGAAAAAAAAAAACCTGCGCAATGCAGGAAAAAATATTTCTTCCTCCCAAGCGAATGCGCTTAGGAAAGGGCGTTTACGAATTTAGTGAGATGCCCTTTGAGGCGGCTCGCTTTGTTTTTGTGAAAAAGGCTCACCTTCACACATCTGTCGATCAAAGAAATCGTGCCGGGCAGCAATTTCTCGGCGCTAACCTTATCGGTCTGGCTACGGAGCTTCTTCATCGCAGAGCGTGTAGAAGACATCCTGTAACGGTTGCGCAAACGACGGACGGCGTTTTGGCGAATTCTTTTCTTGGCACCTGGGTTATTAGCCATATCAATATTCTTATTTCTTCTGCCTTAAAATTAGGACTGCAAAGATAGGTACAAGGTTGAAAAATAAAAATCTTTTCCCCACTTCTTTTCAAGAAAACACATCTAATTTTTTATCTGAGGGCTTTTCGGCTCGGAATGCGCGATTTTTCAACAATTTATTTTTGGGACAGATCCCGAAGCAAGCCTTTTGAACCTGTACAGGGGCGAACAAGGACCTTGATCGCGCCGCATTTTCATGGCCCTCAATCTTGCGTCTCGATCAATTCCAAAATCGACATCGCATAGTCACGAGAATTGCTCAGGCGAGGCACTTTGTTTTGGCCACCGAGCTTGTCACGTTTTTTCATCCACCGATAAAAAGTGCCTGTTGGAAGGCTATGCAGGGTCGGCTTGCGCAGTCCCAGGCTCTTGATGCGCTTGGAGGCATAGTCGCCATTCAGTTGCTGTAGCTCTGCATCGAGTACTTCCATGAAACGCACGTGGTCTTGCGGTGCTTGGATGAACTCTATGAGCCACTCATGGTGTCCCGGCTGCCCATCTAGTCCATAGACGGGCGCGGCGGTGTAGTTGTCGATTTCAGAGGCTGTGACCTCACATGCCATCGCAAGGGCGCGCTCTGCGTTGTCCACCATGAGTTCCTCTCCACAGGAGTTGATGAAGTGCTTCGTGCGGCCAGAGATCACGATTTTGGGCGGGTGCAGGCTGGTAAATCTTACCGTGTCGCCCAATAGGTAGCGCCACAAGCCTGCATTGGTGCTGATGACCATGGCGTAGGTAACTCCTAGCTCGACGTTATCGATCGTATAGGCCCTTGGAAACGGCAACTCGACATCCTCCAATGGTATAAATTCATAGAAGATCCCGTAATCCAGCATGAGGAGCAGGTCGTCTTTGTACCGCTCATTCTGCAGGCCAAAAAAACCCTCAGAAGCATTGTAGGTTTCAAAGTACCACAGCTTGTCGCCTGGAGCGATGGCCTCGAATTGATGCCGATAGGGCTTCATGCTCACACCACCGTGAAAATAAACCTCTAGTCCCGGCCAAATCTCAAATAAGTCGCGTTGCGCATTTCCTTGCCGCTCAAATAGTTTGTTCATCAAAAGCAAGGTCCATGTCGGAATGCCAGCGAGGCTCGTGATGTTCATGTCCTCAACACGCTCGGCGATGACATCTATTTTGTCTTCCCAAGCGCTCATGAGTGCGACCTTTTTGGAGGTGGCGCGAAAGAGATTGAAGACGTGCGGGGTGTTTTGGATCAATACGGCGCTCAAATCGCCGTAATAGCTGGTGTTGTTGAACTTATTGACTTGGTGACTGCCGCCGATTGGCAGCCCGTGTCCTGAAAAAATCTCACTCTCCGGCCGACTGTCGAGGTAAATGGCCAACATGTCTTTGCCGCCTTTGAAATGGCAATCTTCCAATGCCTCCTCGCTCACAGGGATGAACTTGCTGCGGTCGTTGGTGGTTCCTGAGGATTTTGAGAACCATGTGACCTTGCCGGGCCACAGTACGTCGGCCTCGCCCTTGAGCATGCGCTCGATCTCGGGGTAGAGGCCCTCGTAACTGCTCACAGGCACGCGCTCCTGAAACTGACGGATGGATTGGATGTCGCGGTAGCCGTGCCGCCGACCCCAATCGGTATTGGCAGCGGTGGAAATGAGCCGATGAAAGACCTCCATCTGGGTTTCGACCGGGTGCTTGATGAACAGCTCGATCTGATAGATGCGCTTTTTGAGATACCAACTCGCAATCGCATTGATGACGCTCATCTACCCGCGGTTGAGTTGAAACTTGTCTCCAAGATAGACTTTGCGCACCATGGGGTCTGCAGCCAAGTCTTCGGCGGTTCCAGACTTGAAGATTTTGCCTTCCACGAGCAGGTAGGCGCGATCCACGATGTCAAGGGTTTCGTGCACGTTGTGGTCGGTGATGAGTACCCCGATGTTTTTTTCTTGCAGGTTGCGCACGATGCCTTGGATCTCTTCCACAGCGATCGGATCGACGCCTGCAAATGGCTCATCGAGCAAGATGAACTTGGGGTCGGTCGCTAGTGCACGCGCGATTTCCGTGCGGCGACGTTCGCCACCCGAGAGCAAGTTGCCTTGGTTTTTGCGCACGTGCATGAGCGAAAACTCGGCCAGCAACATATCAGTCTTCATGCGGCGCTCTTTGCGGGTGAGCTTGCTGGTCATTTCCAAGATGGCCATGATATTGTCCTCGACGCTGAGCTTGCGAAACACAGAGGCCTCTTGTGCCAAATAGCCGATGCCCATCTGGCCACGGCGGTACATCGGCATGCGTGTGATTTCTTTGTCATCCAGAAACACCTGCCCAGAATTGGGACGGATGAGTCCCACAACCATATAGAAGGTTGTGGTCTTGCCGGCGCCATTTGGACCCAGCAATCCTACAATCTCACCTTGTGCAACCTGTAAGCTCACGTCATTGACGACGGAGCGCTCTTTGTAGGTCTTGATGAGGTTTTCCGCGCGAAGCACCATAAACTTTCAGAGTATATGCCAAATATACAAAAACTAAGCCAATTGCCCTTGACTAGCAGAGCCACGGCCTGGTCTAGAATGCACTATCCTCCGAAAAAATGAATTTTCGGAGGATAGTACTATTTATTTACCTCGTGAGGCAGGATCAGTTCAAGATCATTTTTTGAGTGGTCGCGCCTTTGCTCGACACCATGCGCACCATGTACACGCCCTTGGCGAGACCTTGGGCCAAATCATAAGAATAGCTACCAGCAGCTTGGGACGCATCGGCCACCAGCCTTACGCGCCCACCGACGATGCTCAGCACCTCGATGCGCACGTCGTCGCTCGCATCCAAGCGATAGCGCAGCGTGGTTTCGCCTTGGCTAGGGTTGGGATAGATCTCAAATTGGCTGGTGGTTGCTGGCGCGACGGCTACAGCGTTGTCATCTGCCCAAAGCACTTCCTTGGAATTGGTCGGGTTGCCATTGTTGAGGATCACCTGTTGATGGTGAATGATCAAGACTGGCAAGGCCACACCGGTTGCATACCATTCATAACGCTTGACATACAGATCGACATTGGCGGCACCGGTCAAGGAGGAGTCGCGGTGAGCTGCCAAATATTCGATGCGCTTTACAGCAGGATAGGTCGCAAATGGCGTGGTAAGGCTACCACTGGCTTCAAATGTTGTGCGAATCCAGCCAGCGCGCGTTACCGTGGAGATAAATCCATCGGGGTAGGCGCCATAGACGGAGTCCTCATTTGGCACACCAAAAGCTTGGGGATAACGAAACCAAGCGGCTCCATCAGTATAGGTAACCCTTGTATTGGCGGGAGATTTCTCGCCGATCACATACAAAGAGTCTGCATTTGATTTATAAAACTCAAAAGCACCGTTGCCTGGGTTGAGGCATAGGTTGGCTGTGGGGTAGTTGCTGCCCTGTGGATGAGCACTTGGAAGAATATAGGCATTGGTGCTGATTGTAGAAGTCGCTACCAATGTTGAATAGTCCCAGTTTTGTCCCGTTCCCGAGGCCCCATCTTGGACACCTGTGGTGTCAGCACGCCGGTAAATCTGGGAATCGCCGAGATCCCCCATATCAGTGCGCACAAATTGGGCATTGAGCCCCAAACCGAGGCAGGCAAAAGCAAACAGTGTAAAGGTCTTTCTCATTCCTATCTTAATTGTTCAAACTATCGTGTTTGAGGATCAAATTACGGCTATTCTACGCATTTGACCAACCGCCCGACTTTGAAAGGAGCTGATTTCGGTCAAATAATTACGCGCCTACCTCGCGATCACGACTTTGGACACCATGCGGCTACTCGGCGAGCTGAGCTCACAGAGGTAGATACCGGGGGCCAAATCGTTTCCGTCAAATTCGATTTCATGGGTGCCAATGGCAAAGCGCTGTTCATGCAGCACGGTGGCTACACGGTGCCCCATCAGGTCACGCACCTCTAGGCGCAGCAAAGTTGGCGCCTCGACATCGAGCTGAAAGTGCATCTTGCCGGCGTTGGGGTTGGGGAAGCAGGTCATTTTGACCGTATGGCTCAGCAACAAAGCTTCATTGGCCTCGACAAAAACGCCATTTTTAGCATACAGCATTGCCATTCCAGTATTTTGAATGGCATTCTTTTTTCCAATGATGAAGAGGTCACCACCGATGATATTGAATTTGAAAGCGTTCGCGATCCTGCCAGTGGTGTTCACTGCGACCTCCTGCCACATGGTGCCATCACGGTGCAGGAGCTTCACCTTCTCAAAATTCGTGTTGTAATTGTAGGCGACCCAGACTTTGCCAAAGTCGTCGATCTGCAAGTCCAACGGTCTTCCAATGTTGGAAATGGACTGGGAATCGACGACGGTGTGCGACCAGGTGCCACCAACTTGCGCCTGCTCAGAAAGCAAAATGGCGTCGCCTTGCTCATTGAGGTAGGCGATCTTCGGGTGACCATTTGCATCCAAGCGCAGGGAGTTGAACTTGCCGATTGCCGAACTGCTTCCACCATTGACCGAGTCGATCACCCACTGCCGCGTGCCGCCATCGAGATAGGCATAGTAAAGACTGCGGTTGATGTCATTGTAATAGGCTACATGGGGCAAGCCAGCGGCATCCAATATCAAGGAAGGAAAAAAACCGACCGAAGTAGTGTCGCAAGCAATGTCCTCAAAACGCCAGGCCGTACCCGTCAAATGGCGGCTAGCATGATGGATACAATCCTGATTGCCATCGTAATAGACTACATGAATGGTATCTAAGCTTGAAATCGCAACATCGGTGTATTGGGTATTGCCAGCAGGCAAAATCGATGTTTTTTGCCAACCACTGTTGTCGTGAATGGCGATGCGCAAATCGCGGTTGGGACCCCCATTGTACACAACCACAGGCTCGCCAGCAGCAGTATTGGCGAGTGACACAGCGATCACCTCTGTGCCGCTCGGCTCCAATTGGGCGTTCGACCAACTCCAGCCTGCAGACTTGCTGGCCGTGGCATAATACAATGCCCCGGTGTAGCCGTCGTTGTAAGCGGTGTGTGCGATGGTATCATTGCCCGCAAATACATAGTTGGCATCCATCGACTGCCCACGCGATTGTGACCGCGTGACCTCCTCGATGCGCCAGACACCTCCATTCACGTGTCGCCGTGCAAGCACAAGCCGCTCATTGGTCGCATCAAAAATGAGGGCATGCAATGAGTCGCCGTAAATCTCCAATTGATTCCTGCCAATGGCGATGCCCGACATGATGGTGTCTGCTACCCAGGTATTGCCCGAATCAGCCGATTCTTGCATAATGAAGTAGAGATTTGACAGGTCGGCATAAAGGATGAAAATACTATCGCTGCCACCACGCGTGATGATGTCTGTAAAATTCCGGTAGGTACTTGTCCCAAACTGGTGATAAAAGGGTGGCCCAGCAGGATTCAACCTTGTATAGACCAAGTCATTGGTAATGCTGGTGCAACAAAAGTTGTCGCCATAGAATATCGAACTCGTGTAGGCAAGGTTGATGCGGTCATCTGGGCTGTAGGTTGCAGAAATACCTTCAATGGAATAAAACCTTGTAAACGACGGCCAACCAACGGTGAAGTTGGGCAATAGCCTGTTCAGGCTATCGATGCTCGTCTTGACCCATACAGTATCGACAAAAGGAAACAGGGTGCGGTGTCTCACGAGCTCATTGTTGAATCTGGAAAGGCTGAAGATATCCATCGTGCCATCGGGCTCCATGAGCAGATCCAGATATTCCCCATAGCGGTCGCCTGTAGGCAAGGGGCTGCTATTCACGCCATTTGGGCCACAACTGTTGTGTAGGTCGGCAACCTCGCCGAGCGACCGCACGAGCCACTGATTGTTCACGCGGATTCCTTGATGTAGCTGAAAGCCGTAATCGCTGCTTGCGGTGCACCCAGGGAATGCGTCGATGAGCATCCACCCGTCAAAAAATGAAATCTGTGGCTTGTTGTTTTCATCGAAGACCAGTTCCAAACTGTGTTGGATACGCTCTTTGTTGGTGATCGTCCCTAGCGGACCATAGTCACCATAGCCACGCCCATAGATATCGGGCAGGGTTTCGATGATCCAATTGTCTGCTCCCATGCGCTTGGCATAACGAATTGCGATCTTGCCATTGACATCCTCGTAGTATGCGATATGCACCGCACCGAGCCCGTCCAAACAGATCGAGGATCGAAATCCATTTTGTTTGGAGATATCGACATATTCATAGTTCCATGCGACATCGCTCGGGGCCTTCCAAGCATAGATCAGCTTGTCCTCTACGCGCTGCCAATAGGAGACGTGAATGGTGCCATCGGCGGCAATCTTCATATCTGAATAGGCTCCAGATTGCACAGTATCAGTAGCGATGTTGATGTATGTCCAGTTCAAAAACTGTGCATGCACCTCCCCGCCGAGCAGGCACATCGCCAAAAACAACCACTGAGCCAATCGCAAGGGCTTGAATTCTTTTTTTCTGATTCCCATGACCTATCCCTACTGCAAATGAATATGCGCAGCTATGGGCCTACAATTTACACCCAATATTCATTTTAGGAAAGCGCAAAATGCGGGAATGCTCATGCGAGACAGGGAAGCTGCTGTAAAATCACATCACATTGGCTCCACTGCGCTTGAAGTCCTTGACTTTGAGCTGCACTGAGGTGCGTCCGTTCCAGGTCTTGAGGTCGGGTTGGAACACGACATCAATCTCTAGCGCATTGACCTGCGCCCATTGCTCGGCCATGAAAAAGGCGATGCCTTCAAGCGTGGTTCCGTTTTGTTCAAATAGAAACCGTAAGTGTTCTTTTTTCAGAATGGTACAGTCCTTCACCCTAACCTTTCGTGCAAGGAAGTTGGGCTCTGCATTCCCGGGTCCAAAAGGTGCCATGCGCCCCAGCAAGCGTATAAATCGCTCGTCGATGTGCTCGAACTCAAGTGAGGTATCAACAAGTATTTCAGCAACTTTGGATGCCGCAGATAAGTTGTGCTGCACATAGGTCTCAAAAGCGTCTTTGAAAGCCTCAAAGCATTCTACGCGCAAGGTGAGCCCAGCCGCATATTTATGACCTCCAAATTGAACCAAGTGCTCAGCGCAAGCCTCAATTGCGTCATGCAAATCAAAGCCTGGAACGCTACGACCAGAACCCACCAAATAATCGCCCGCTTGTGTGAGCAGGATCGTCGGGCGATAGTGCCGCTCGATAAGCCGCGATGCCACGATACCGATCACGCCCTTGTTCCAGGCAGGGTCATACAAGACCGTGCTCATGCGTACACCCATTTGTTCTTCCTCAGCGATCATCGCCAAGGCACTTTGGGTGATTTCTTTGTCCAGCACCTTGCGCTCCTCATTGAAGGAGTCCAGCGAAGCCGCGATTTCTGCAAGGTCAGCTGCCCGGCCCGTCAGCAATGCGACCGCCTCGGTGGCATGCAACAATCTTCCAGCACTGTTGATGCGCGGCCCCAGATAAAAAACGAGATCAGAAACCGACCATTCACGTCCTCTTGCATCCAGTTGCATCAGGGCAGCGATACCTGGCAAGGCCTTTTTCCGCAGTTTTTCCAATCCAAAATGTAACATCGCACGATTTTCTGCACGCAGCGGCACGATGTCACAGGCGATGCTCAGTGCCACGAGGTCCCCAAACTGCTCAAAAGGATCATAACCCTCAGGCAATTTTGCGGCGATGGCAGCAGGCAAACGTGCTACCAGACCTTGGCAGAGTTTCATGGTAAGCGCACAGGCCGAAAGTGTCTTATCTGGATAGCCACAATCTGCTTGCATCGGATTGAGCATTGCAAAGCATGGAGGCAATTCAGCGCCGGGCTGATGATGGTCCACGACGATAACCTCGATGCCCTTTTCGGCCGCAAAACGCACCTTATCGTTTGCCTTGGTCCCACAATCAAGGGCGATCAACAAGGTACAACCTGTATCTGAAGCATGCTGTATGCCTTCAAATGAAATACCGTAACCTTCTGTAAATCTATTGGGTACGTACGCCTCAAATTCAAAGCCCAAGTCGTGCATGAACAATTGCAA
>JANORP010000192.1:0-27940 GCA_031415375.1 Bacteroidota bacterium
CCCTTGTCAACCGAAATCGACGTCTCAAACATGGATCAATACGCGCATTGTCTGGTATTTGCATGACGCAGCCAATTCCGATAGTGAGTGATGATTTTGAAGCTATAGTACCTTTTGCGCCAGCGCCTCGCCGCCTTGGACGGTGCGATTGACAACATGCAAGGCAAAGCGTCTTGTGGTCAAGTCCACGAGACGCAAAGAAAATCAAGCGGGGGCAAACCTCGCCGTAAAATGGCGCAGGTACTGTGTCTCGTGCGTGATATGATATCCACGCACGGCTTCACGGTGCGCCAGCAGGTAGCCAAATACCTCGATCACATAATCGATATGACTTTGCGTGTACACGCGCCTAGGGATCGCGAGACGCACGAGGTCTTGCTTGGCGGGGATCAAATTGCCCTCAGCGTCATATTTGCCAAACATTACCGAGCCTACCTCAACCGATCGAATTCCGCCAGCTTTGTACATTTCACAGACGAGTGCTTGGCCGGGGTATTCTGTAATCGGGATGCCGGGATAGAACTTGCGCGCATCGATATAGACCGCATGCCCACCGACAGGTGAAACGACGGCAATGCCCATCGCGAGGAGATGTGCGCCTAGATAGCCAGTGCTTTTGATGCGGTAGTCAAGATAGCCTGGATCGAATACTTCTTTGAGGCCGATCGCCAAGGCTTCCATGTCTCGGCCCGAGAGGCCGCCATAGGTGCTGAATCCCTCGGTGATAATGAGGAGGCTACCACATGCGGCCGCCAATGTATCGTCTCGCATCGAGAGGAATCCGCCCATATTGACGAGGCCATCTTTTTTTGCACTCATGACCACGCAGTCGGCGAGGGCACACATCTCTGTGGCGATCTGCTCGTAATTTTTGCGTTGTTGTCCCTCTTCTTTGTGGTGGATGAACCATGCATTCTCGGCGATGCGGCAGGCGTCGAGCACCATGCGGATGCCGGCCTGATGGCAGATTTGAGAGACGGCACGGGCATTGCCCATGGAGACGGGTTGGCCGCCGCTGCTGTTGTTGGTCACGGTGAGAATGACGGCCGGAATGTTGGCGGCGCCACGCTGCCTGATTACTTCCCGCAAGGCGTCGAGGTCGAGGTTGCCCCTAAAATCGACTTCGTAGCCTGCATTGCCCTCCTCGGCCAGGCAATCGATGGCCTCGGCTCCCGAAAACTCGATGTTGGCGCGGGTGGTATCAAAGTGGGTATTGGAGACGAATGTCTTGCCCTTGCCACCAAGATGGCTATAGAGGATGCGTTCGGCGGCGCGACCTTGGTGGGTGGGGAGAATGTGCTCCATGCCAGTAAGGTCTTGGATCACAGTTTTCAACCGAAACCAACTGCTCGCACCGGCATAAGATTCGTCGCCCTGCATCATGCCCGCCCACTGCGCCGCGCTCATGGCCGAGGTGCCGCTGTCTGTGAGCAAATCGATCATGACTTGGTCGCTGTGGAGTAGAAATGTATTGTAATGCGCCGCCTCCAAATAGGCCGCGCGCTCGGCCTCAGTCGAGAGCCTGATCGGCTCCACGGTCTTGATGCGAAAGGGCTCAAATATTGTCTTGTAGTGCATTTCCTTTAATCTCTTGTGCAGGCACCTTGCAGGCACGGGGCAAATGTGAGGGGTTTGTGGGCATGAGAATATGACCATCGTCAGCTGGACCGATTGAAGGACACATATTATTCAAATACACACGATGGCATCTTGAATAAAGTGTCTCCAGTAGGTCCTGTCACAATTTCAATCCGCTCTTAGGAAATTTGATCATCCCAGGCCGCACAAGCAGCATGACATAAGCCCAGTCTTGGCGCTCGTTGATGTCTCCACCACGCACTGCTGCAAAAGAGGCTGTCGGCAGCATGATCGAATATCCAGCTTGCACGGAGACAAAATCTGCAAAGTTGTAGAGGAGTGTAACATCTACCTCTGTGCCCATGTAAGCAGGCATTGCTTTGATTTCGCTGAGGCTGCTGCGGTCTCGGATGTCGGCTGCCGCCATGAAAAAATGACCTTCAGCTGCTGCAATGACCTTTTTTGTACTGAAGACCGCCTTGAAATAAGGATCCATCAAGCCGACGCTATTTGCAAAATTGCCAACGTAAAACAGGTCCATGTAGCCATTGAAGCGGTGGTTGGTGCCATAAAACGGCGTAAACGAATGATTGGCCTTGTTGGCGGTGTCGGTCTGACTCGTACCGCTCAGGATCTCGCCGCCCAGAATGAGCTTGAGCTTGTCAACGGGCTTGTAGGAAACCTCGGCCGAGGCCTCGTAGGCGCCCAAATCCTTGTCGCCGACATCCTTGCCCATTTGGTAATAAAACGTCGCATTTGCCCCCAACTTGCCCTTGGTATAGGCCCCACGCAGGCCCACAGTTTGGCTGAAACGCACACCGCTGTCTGTGATCACATTTGATGTATCTTTTTTGGTCCACTGCAAACCATTGTTGAGGAACAAAAAGCTCAGGTTCAAGGCCTTGATTTGCTTGGATACATAGGCATATTGGAATGTTTTGTAATTGTTGGCCACGGTGTAGATGGCCGTATTGCTCTGCTCCTTGTCTTGATTGTAGGCAAATCCTGCATCGGCATGCCAGGTGCTGTCTTGGTATTTGAAGATGGCCGCGTCGTGGCGTCTTGCCTGCAGGGACCAATCCAAGGTGCCAAAGATGCGATCCTCATCATAGGCAATCTCTTGACGACCAGCCTTGATGGTCATGTGCTTGTTCAAAAACAATTCGGCATTGGCCTCTTGGATGGAGAATAGGCCCGAGACGTCCAGTGTGCTGTTGGCTGTTTGGCCCCAAGTGCGCACGTCTTGCGCAGCGACATTCAGACGGAATTTCTCAGTCGTGTATTTCATGCCAATGCGGGCACGCTGCCCTACAAAAAATGCAGGATCTGCATTTGTTACCGCAGGCGTCTGGAAACCATGGCGATACTCACCACGGCCCATATATTGTGCCGTCCAAGAAACCTGCCCAAAGGCAGTGGTGCCAAGGCAAAGCAGTAGCAGAGCCGTGAGCAAAAACGAATGCGTTTTCATATCAGTAGTATTAATTTTTGAATTCTAAAATCTCAAAAAAAGCATCAGTGTCACTCTCCTCACTCACTCTCCTCACTCACACTGTTAACTTGGTCGTTCTGCGCCTTTACGTTGATAATAGTAGTAATTGATGAGCACAGCCACGACGGCAAAGGCAATCAAGCCATAGAAGAACGGCGCGGCACTTTTCTCGCACGGGACATTGCCCGAGGCTTTGATGATGTTGCCGATCAGTAGGTTGAACAAGAATGGGCCGAAGGCCGCGATGGCCGCAGTCCAGCCGATCACGCCCGCCGCCTGCCGCGGATTGGCTCCGAAGATGATCGGATATTGGCGGAAGGTCGCCGCGTTGCCGATGCCCGTGAAGAAAAACATGCCCAGCATGACCCAGAGGAACATGTCAAATTGCCCAACGCTCGTCGGATTCACCAAATCCAGCGCCACCAGCAAGACGCAGCCCGTGATCAAGCCGATCCCGGACAATGTCGTGAGGATCGCGCCGCCGATCTTGTCGGCGACAAACCCAAATGCCACACGGCTCGCCGAGCCAATGAGTGGCCCATAAAATGCGTAAACCAAGGGATCGGGAGCGCCTTCAAAGCCGCCATACAGCGACTTGATCATCATCGGAAACACCGCGGCGAGTCCCGCAAATGAGCCAAAGGTCATCACGTAAGTGACCGTGCAAAACCAAGTATGCTTGTCTTTGAAAATGTCCAATTGCTCCTTGAATGATGCTTTGATGGGAATGCTGCGCAGGTAGATCCAGCCGACGATGCCCATGATGAGCAGCAGCGGCGCATACCAGAATGCAGCAGACTGCAGGTTGATGGCCTTGTTTTTGATGCCTTTGGCGGCAGGATTGAGGTCGAGCAAAATTTTCTCGGCGACCTTGGGATTGAGGCTTGTAATTGCCTTGGTTTTGGCTTTGGTGGGCAGGTGGGCAAAAATCGCGGCATTGTCAGTGAAGCCCGCAGCTTTGAGCGAATCGACCTTCTTGGTGTCGGCTGCCTTGGCCAATTTCTCTTGGACGGCGGGATCCTGACGGGAAAATACCGCTGCATGCATTGCAATCGACGCCGAGTCTGTGGCTTGGATGCTGCTCGTGATTTCCTTGGCATCAAAGCTCGTAAACACCTCAGAGGAGCCATAAATCGCCAACCCCAGCATCACGGGCGTCATAAATTGCGCGAGGCTCACCCCGAAGTTGCCGATGCCGGCTTGGATACCGAGGGCCGTG
The DNA here is from genome assembly GCA_031415375.1 of Bacteroidota bacterium. GTDB lineage: Bacteria > Bacteroidota > Bacteroidia > J057 > JADKCL01 > JADKCL01. The sequence continues at coordinate 4,290 of JANORP010000192.1, forward strand.
CCTTGCAGGCGCTTGGGAAAGTGCACCGATGTGCTCGGCATGTAGGAGCTAAAATCGCCCCCACCAAAGCCTGCTGTGAAGGCCAAAATCATGAAGACCCAAAACGGAGTCCCGGTATTGAGCACCGCAAACCCGATGCCGATCACAGGCAGCAGTTTTGCAAATGTTGAAAATGTGATCACGTGCCGCGTCCCAAACTTGGGTAGCAAAAAAGTATGCATGATGCGCAAGATGCCGCCTGCCAAACCCGGCATGGCCGCCAGCCAGAATAATTGATTTTCCGTGAATTTGAAGCCAATGCCAGGCAGCTTCACCACGATCGCACTCATCATAAACCAAGAGGCAAATGAGAGAATGAGCGAAATCGTCGTGATCCATAGCGTGCGCCATGCGATCTTCTTTCCAGTCTTCTCCCAAAATTCCTTGTCTTCTGGGAGCCATTTTTCTAACCAAGTAGCCATAATATTTTGGTGTTAATGCCTGCAATCCTTGAGTACGATCACAAACGTTTGCGCAATTTTTCCCCCTTGGCGACATGCCCAAGCGGTGATTTCAATATTCAAATTTCAAATCGTCGATATGTGCAAGCAGCAGGCAATCAGCCAACCGGATGCACTGGACGCTTAGGACTCGGGAGCCAGTCCCTTGCGGCGGTGTACCACATGGTTGAGCCACAAGATACAAATCACCGAGAGGAAAAACATAAACATCCAGCAACTCGTCCAGAGGCCTGTGCCTTCTAGCATGTAGCCAAATAGAATTGGGCATACAAAGCCACCCAAGCCACCGATTACCCCGACCATGCCGCCCACGACACCCACGTTTTCTGGATAATATTCTGGGATGAATTTATACACAGCCGCCTTGCCGATGCCCCATGCAATGCCTACCATGATCACAAGCACGGCAAACACCCAAACATTTGCCTGAAAGTGAATCTTCGTAATGCCTTTTGCGATGAGTTCTTTCTTTTTCACATGCTGCCCCACGGTGACCATGGGCTCCTGCCAAGCCTCTTTGGCCGGGAATACGAATGCTTTTTCATCGACATCGTCCAGCGCATTGCTATGCTGGAGTAGAGGAAATTCCTTCTCCCCAAGCACAATTTTTTCAGTTGAAACTGCTGTGATCACGCCATCTTTGGGTGCTTGGATGCCCTTGCCAGGCGATGTGATTTCCATTTTTGGCACAATGAGCAAAAACGTGATCACGGCAGATATGCCCAGCACCCAATACATTACCTGCCGGCCGCCCCACTTATCGCTCATCCACCCACCCAATGCCCTGATAGCGCCCGATGGAAAGCTGAAAAGCGATGCCAATATGCCTGCTGTGACCAGCGGCATGTAATAGACGTTCACAAAATAGGGAACTAGCCATTGAGAGAATGCGACAAAGCACCCAAACACCAAGAAATAATAGAGGCCAAATCGCCATACGCGCATTTCCTTGAGCGGTGACAATTGCTGGGTGATCGTTTTGAAATTCACAGCAGGCTTTTTGTTTTTGCTCAGGAGCACAAACACGATCCCCATGGCGACCATTAAGCCTGCATAGATCAGCGGCAGTTTGCGCCAGCCTTCAAGATCGGTACCATTGACTGTCAATTTGTTGAGCAGCGTTGGCGCAAAAAGTGTCGAGAGCGATGCCCCAGCATTCCCTGCGCCAAATATCCCTAGTGCTGTACCTTGGCGCTGCTTGGGAAACCATACCGAGGTAAATGCAATGCCGATACTAAAGCTCACACCTGCCAACCCAAATCCAAAGCTACAGAGGGCAAAACTCCAGAAACTAGTGGCAAATGACATGGCGACCAGCGGGATGGCACACAAAAACAGTAGGCCCGTCATGACCGGCCGACCGCCAAATTTGTCGGTGAGCATGCCTGCAGGCAACCTAAAAAGCGAGCCCGTGAGCACTGGAATGCCTAGCAACCAACCGATCTCGGCGGGTCCCCAGTTGAATACTTGGTTAGAGGATAAAAAGGTGACTAAGACACCGTTGAGCATCCACACCCCGAAACAAATCGTGAAGGCAAGCGTGCTCAAGGCTAACATGCGATACGCGCCAGGTGGTGTTGTATTTTCCATCGTCTTAAAAGGGGTATGAGGTGGTCAAGTCATGGATTGCACCGCTGCAATATGCTGCGACCAAATGATGTAGTGCAATCTTGTATTTTCTGTGATTGAGGGTGTTTTCTGACATATATCGATCTTTATTGATTCGATGGCCAAATTAGAAGCAGTCAATAGGGATAAATATGATGTGGATCATTATGGAGGCGAACATTTGTTAGGCGTCACAATTTGCCGCAGGCGCACAGGTGATTGGATGCCCGTGAGCGATTTGCAGCCACATATAGTATGATGTGTCGCATTTTTTTGCGCCTTGTTGCAGCAGCTGCTTTGAACTTTGGAGCAACTGTGCTGCCCGAAATTTCCTTTGTGCATTCGAGTTTTCACCCTTGGCTTGGGTGCTAGGCAAATGCTTGCAAACTGCGTCGCGCCGCCGAGCAGCCCTATGATCGATGATGTTGATCGATTCCTGAGGTATCTGAGATAAATAAATGATGTATATCATATAATTGAATTTTTGCCAGCCCTAATTTTGGCTCAAAGGTCAGGGATTGCTGCCGTAGCGCATATTCTGGCCCAGTGACCTCAAAGCGAAAGCAACATGAATGCGATCATAGATTTTGGCGAAAAGAAGCTCTCGGAGATCGTCTTGGGTGATGTGAGAACCATCGCCGTCTTCAACGAATTTGGCATCGACTATTGCTGTGGCGGCAAGCGCAGCCTCACGCATGCCTGCAGGCAAAAGGGTGTGGATGTCGCAGCCGTGCAAGCGCGACTCGTCGCGGTTTCGCAATTGCCAGCCACTCAAGCAATTGTCGAAGATTATGCACAATGGCCTGTCGATGAGCTTGCACTACATATCGTGCACAAACATCACCGCTACGTGGAAGCACGCCTGCCTGAGCTGCTGCGTCTGCTCGACAAGGTGGCCGATCGCCACGGCCCCGAGCATCCTGAGCTGCTTGAAATCCAGTCGATTTTTCATGCCATAGCAGAGGAATTGTCGGGCCATATGAAAAAAGAGGAATTGATTCTCTTTCCTTGGATCAAGCGCTTGGGCATGGTCGAGCGTAGGGAGATCGACTACGTCACTCCGCCATTTGGCTCAGTGGCACATCCGATCCAGATGATGGAGCTCGAGCACCTCGACGCAGGCGACGGCATGGCCCGCATTCGCGTGCTCACCGACAATTATGTATTGCCCGAGGGGGCATGCATGAGCTATTGGCAGACCTATGAATATCTCAAGGAATTTGAAGCCGATCTGCACCTGCACGTACACTTGGAAAACAATCTATTGTTTCCCCAAGCCATCGCATTGGAATCGCGATTTGCAAAACCAAACGCACAATGAATACCGTCATGCAACCCGACATCGCCCATTCGGAATTGGTGCAGGAAGCCATCAAATTTTGGTTTACAGACACGGCGCACATTCGCTCGCCTTTTCCCGTCTATATCCAGGCACAACTGAAGGAGCAGTGCACCCCGCAGTTTGCGGACTGGATCGCCAAGCTCAGCGAAAAGGCCAAAGACGACATCAACGATGAGATCATGGCAGAGAAATTTGAGGAAATCCTCTTTGAAGCTGCCTTGCCCATCGTGAAGACCGAGGATGAACGCATCACGCTGCTGTTTCCTTTCCTACCACGTCTTGGAGACAAGGTGGCCTCGGAATTGGCGGGAACGATGTCCTCAATGGTCATGGGGCGCAAACTCAGTGACCATGAAGACCATAAATTTCTCGATTTGGAATTGAAAGAAGATGGAACGGATCGCCTCTGGAAAACACAAATGGAATTGCCGGGATAGATCACAATTTACAATTGGGACTTTTTGACGGCTACGCCATTTTCAATTAAAAATCAAAGCGTTATGAAAATCATTGATACTGCAACAGGAAAGCGCCTCGACGGGCTCGACAAAAAACAACAGGCTGCTCTTGCCAAGTCGGATCCCATTCACCGCCACGTGGAAAAAGGCTTGGAGGACGAGGAATATTCACCGATGGATCCACCTGAGGCTTATGAACTTACGGGTGACCTAAAGGATGTGAAAACCGAGGACCTCGCCGACCCGCTACAGGGCTTGATCCATGAGCATGAGGAAGGCATGAAAATGGTCTCTGCTTTTGAAGCAGCCATGATCGCCTTTCGCGACAATGGATTCCAGCTCAACGAGGGCCTCAACGATGCCTTTACGACTTTCTTCAGCTATTTTGAGGACGATTTCCTTGGCCACAACCGCAAGGAGGAAAAGCACCTTTTCCCGCTGCTTCACGAGCGCCTCATCGCCTCGGGCGAGCACAGCAAGGGCGAACCCAAGACCACTGCCGTCGATCTCTTTGAGGACGATCACGTGAAATTCATCCAATTGGCGGCACTTTGCTTCAATTTCCTGGGTCTCGGCGTGCGCCTGCGTGACCCTCGCTCGCAATTGCTCGTGATGGATGTGGCCGTGAACAATGGCTTGGAGTTGGTGGAACTGATCAAGCTCCACATTTTCCGCGAAGACCACACCCTATTCCCATTGGCGCAGCGCTTGCTTAGTCCCGAGGAACTCGCTGCCATCGGTGCCAAACTCTAATCCCGTCGCATGGAACTCCAAGACCGTTTTGGCCGCGTCCACGATTACCTGCGCATCTCGCTCACCGAGCGCTGCAACTTACGTTGCTTTTACTGCATGCCCGAGGAAGGCATCGTGAAGCGCCCGCGTGAGCAGTTTATGAGCACAGAGGAGGTCCTGCAAATCGCAGACGCCTTTGTGCAGCTCGGCATCAAAAAAATCAGGCTCACGGGCGGCGAGCCGCTTGTGCGCAAGGATGCGGGCAGCATATTGCGCAGCCTGAGCGCGCACCCTGTCGAGCTCGGCATCACAACCAATGGCATCTTGGTTCACCAATTTCTCGATGACTTCCTCGCCTCGGGCATGAAGTCGATCAATGTGAGCCTGGATTCATTGGACGCTGCAAAACAAGCCGCAATTTCGCGGCGCGATTATTTCACCCAGATCATCGACAACATTCACTTGCTGCTCAAGCATGATTTTTCGGTGAAGGTCAATGCAGTGATCATGCAGGGTGTGAATGAGCAGGAGGTGAGCGATTTTGTCGCCTGGACGCGTGACCTGCCGCTGCATGTGCGCTTCATCGAGTTCATGCCCTTTGACGGCAACCAATGGAACTGGGCCAAAAAAGTGAGCGCCGCCGAGATGTACGCAGGCATCGAGGCACATTTTGGCGCGGCCCAAATCGAGCGCCTCGCAGACCGCCCCAACGACACCGCAAGAAACTACCGTATCCACAGCTACCAAGGCACGTTTGGCATGATCAGTCCTGTCACCAATCCATTTTGTGACAGTTGCAACCGCATTCGCCTCACTGCCGACGGCAAGCTCAAAAACTGCTTGTTTTCGCAATCAGAGACCGATTTGCTGGGTGCATTGCGCCAAGGCGAAGACATCGTGCCGCTGATAAAGGCGTCGATTTGGGACAAAAAGGCGGCCCGTGGCGGCATGGAATCCTTTGAGTTGGAAGGCGCGATGCGCAGCAACCGCAGCATGATCTCGATTGGAGGGTAGTAAGCGACAATCATTCCCAGGCATAAATCCTATGTACATTGCTACTACGTTGCATGTATGGTAGGTTGATTATCAATCGATAATGTCAGATATTGTGCGACTGTTTGGCTGCTTTTCCAAAGGTGATTTGAGATATGAGCATCTTGGTAGGAGATGTGACGTCCACATCAAATCGGCTCAAGCCTCGCCTGAAAAGGCGGAAGTATTTTTGATCCAAATTGATCACGCCATCGCATGCCCAGCAAGCTCGGTCTCGTAGTCGCAGAGTTGATTGAGAAATTTTGCCCTGCTTCCATCGTTTTCCAACATATCTGGCGCGAGGGATCGATAGTAGGCGATTCCCGACAGGAGATTTTCCTGAAATCGTTTTAGGAAAGCGATTTGTTTTGCATTCACGATGCCATGCCTATTGTTGCATTCGCGCTGGAAATACTCCACATACAGCCGCAACTCATTGATGAACATGTGGGGTCTCTGTGCAGTATTCAAAATGCTTTTGCGGCCATAAATATGTGCCACCATTTCTTGCAGCGAATGCGTGTCGGAAAAATAGGCGAGGTTGGGTCCCGGACAAATGCTCACGGCGCTGAGCTTGTGCGGCGGTTGCAGTTGGTGGGCCAAGTAGGCGGGCGAGGTCAAGCCATTGCATATACATTCCTTCTCCATGACGGCATCGATCTGCGCCGTTTTTTCCTCCTCTTTGAGCTCCAACATGTTGATCTGATTGATCTTCAGGTTTTGATATTCCCGCGAGGCAAGGCAGATGGGCAGCGTGGTGAACTCCGTGTCAAAAGAGAGGTATTTGTTGTAGCAAGGGCTGCCAGGTCTGCCCTTGGCGATGCGCTGCCTGCGCTCGGCATCGGCAGTGCTATTGCGGAAATTGTTGAAAAGTACCCCTAGCGGCGAGGCATTGCTCAGGTAATAATCCTCGGGCTTGGCAGTTGCAAGCTGCGTCAAGGTCTGGGGATCGAGCGTGGTCGCCTCGGGCACGAGCAAAAAAGGACTGCCCCAACCGATGCTCTGGAGGCCGTATTGTTGCAGCAGGAATTCATGTTCATCGCTCGTGCCGACGCCTCCTTGTGCAGAGACCATGAGTTCGGGCACTTGGGCAAATGGCGGTAAGCCCTTTGCTGCGAGTGCTGCGTTGCAGATGTCGTACATTTCCAAGGCAAGCAAGGCCCTTTTTTGCTTGAATTCCTCCAAAATCGGGCCCATGAGAAAACCCTCGGTTGCAAAGGCATGGCCTCCACAATTCAGACCCGACTCGACCCTGAATTCAGACACCCAGAGACCTTTTTTGGCGAGGAACTTGCCTTGGATCAGCGCCGAGCGAAAGTCGCTCACTTTGAGGATGATCTTCTTTTTCAAGTAACCATTTGCATCGGGGAAAAAGTCGGAAAACGATTCACAATACGCGAAAAGCCGCGGATTCAAGCCCGCAGAAAATATGATGCTTGAATGTAGGTCGCTCGATGCATAGCCGCGCAGGGCAGACATGGCATCGGCATCCTCAGGCGGCAGGGCTTCGCCAGTTTTGGCATAATTGGTTTTATCGACTTTGGTCATTATGTTCACGTCGATCGACCCAGGCTTGATCGATTTACGCAATTCATCTTGCAATCTCATCTTTTCTGAACCTTCTGCAAGGTTTGTCATCTGGATGAAAAGCTCTTTTGCGGGCGCTGAGGCAGGCAACATCTCAAAATACTTGGATATTTCGCTACCAGCGACAAAGTCCTCAAAGAGGAGTACAATGATCTGCTGCGTGACGATGCGGTCGAGCAAATTCAGGTAGGCCGTGATGCGTTTCGCACGAAAATCGGGCTCAGATTCTGGAATGGGCACATGATTTTCCCCATACATTGTCCCATAATATTTACGCATGTCCTCCACAAGTTGGTCACTCATAATAGAGACGACCGACGAAATCCCAAAGCGCGCCACCTTGATAGGGGAGTCGATCGTGAAGGCCAAGCCCATCACTGGAATATGAAATGTATGATGCGATGCTGTATGAACCATGATCTTAGTAGTTGACCGACGATAATATTGCAAAGCTACGGGCTACAGTTTGATCGGGTCGTATGATATGAGTCATAATATGTGGGGCAGGAGGGATCATCTGATGGCGATGTCAATGTAAGTCAGATTTGTCGTCCTGCATTCAGGCCAATTCCCAAACCCCTTGTTATTAACATCTCCCCAAGCGTGACGACCATCATATTTTCACTCCACCATCGGAATTAGATTTGATAAATAGTTTGATATTCAATATTTTATGGAAAAATCGAATCCTTCCGAAGTCCACATGAATGGCCTGCAAATCCCGCGTCATTTTACACAAGCCGGTACAAACCCATTTGAATTGTACAAATACCAAGTGCTCAATTCCACAGTGCGCAACGCGACGGGCGAGCCGATCGGCGAGCCCATCAATGTGGAGGTCCCGATGGCTTGGTCGCAATTGGCAGCCGACATACTCGCCCAAAAATACCTGCGCAAAGCTGGCGTCCCCTTGTCTGGCGGTGGAACTGGTGCCGAGCACTCCGTCAAGCAAGTCGTGGACCGCTTGGCCGCTTGCTGGAAACATTGGGGCGAGGAAAACGGCTATTTTGCAAGCCCCGAAGATGCGCAGACATTTTATGACGAAGTGGTCTTCATGCTGCTTGGGCAAATGGCAGCGCCCAATTCACCGCAGTGGTTCAACACAGGCCTGTTCCAATCTTATGGCATCGATGGCAAATCACAGGGTCATTATCATGTAGATGCAAAAACGGGCAAGCTCCGCAAATCCGAATCCGCCTATGCGCGCCCACAACCGCATGCCTGCTTCATTTTGTCGGTCAAGGATGACTTGGTGAATGAAGGGGGCATCATGGATCTGTTTGTGCGTGAGGCCCGCATTTTCAAATATGGTGCAGGTGCGGGATCCAATTACAGCGATGTGCGGGGCAAAGGCGAGGCACTGGAGGGCGGCGGCACTTCCTCGGGATTGATGTCGTTTTTGAAGGTCGGTGACCGTGCAGCGGCCGCCATCAAGTCGGGTGGTACCACACGCAGGGCAGCGAAGATGGTATGCCTCGACCTCGACCACCCAGAGATCATGGAGTTCATCCAGTGGAAGTCACAGGAAGAGAAAAAAGTGGCTGCTTTGATCGCTGCGGGCTATTCGGCAGACTACGAGGGCGAGGCCTACAACACCGTCTCCGGCCAAAATTCCAACAACAGCGTGCGTATTCCCGATGCATTCTTCCAAAAACTGCAGACGGGCGGCGATTGGGAACTGAAGGCCCGAACCAATGGTGCCACGCTCTCCAAGATCCCCGCCGCCAAGCTTTGGGAGGAAATCGGCAACGCCGCCTGGACCTCGGCAGACCCGGGCCTGCAATTCGATTCCCGCATCAATGAGTGGCATACCTGCCCGGCAGACGGCCCGATCCGAGCCTCCAATCCCTGCTCGGAATACATGTTTCTCGACGACACCGCCTGCAACCTCGCCTCCATCAATCTCAAGCCATTCTGGAATGCCAAGGACCAAACCCTGGACGTCGCGAAATTTGCCCATGCGGTGCGGCTCTGGACGATCGTGCTGGAGATATCGGTGACCATGGCGCAATTTCCCTCCAAGGAAATCGCCCAAAGATCATTCGCCTACCGCACCCTGGGGCTCGGCTATGCCAACCTCGGCGGCCTCCTCATGAGTGCCGGGCTCGGCTACGACAGCGACGAGGCCCGCACGATCACGGGCGCCATCACGGCCATCATGACCGGGATTTCTTACAAGACATCCGCCGAAATGGCCGCAATCCTAGGACCATTTGCAGCCTTTAAGCGCAATCGGGCATCGATGCTGCGGGTTTTGCGAAACCACCGCTTCGCAGCTTACAATGCCCCCGAAGCCTGCGAGGGCCTAAAAGTACTCCCTCAAGGGATCGACCCCGCAAAATGTCCCGAATACCTGCTCGAAGCCGCTTGCAACGCCTGGGATGCTGCCATTCAACTTGGCGAAGCCCATGGCTTTCGCAACGCGCAGACCACCGTCTTGGCTCCGACGGGCACCATCGGGCTACTCATGGACTGCGACACCACGGGCATCGAGCCAGAATTTGCACTGGTCAAATACAAAAAGCTTGCTGGAGGCGGCTACATGACCATTGTGAACCAAAGCATATCCACCTCGTTGCGCCTGCTCGGTTACGCCGACCACGACATGCGCAAGATCGAAGCCTATATTGCGGCAACGGGAAACATCGAGCACTGCCCCGAATTGCGCCCTGAGCATCTCTCGATTTTTGACTGTGCAAATCAATGCGGCCCTCAAGGTCAGCGGTTTCTCTCTGCCCAGAGCCACCTCAAGATGATGGCCTCTGCTCAGCCTTTCCTATCGGGGGCCATTTCCAAGACCGTAAACATGCCCCATCAGACGAGCGTCGCAGAAATCAAGGCCTGCTACGAGCAAGCTTGGAGCCTCGGTCTCAAGGCTTGTGCCATCTACCGCGACGGTTGCAAGCAATCGCAACCCCTCAATACCAGCGCCCAAAAGCAGGAATCCAAGGCAAATGTAGTGGCCGAACTCGACCCGCAGGCCATTTTGGAAGCCGCACGGCAGATCATGGCTGCCAGTACCGACACGACATTCAAGCGCGAGCTGTCGCGCATCGTGGAGCGCAAGCGCCTGCCGGCCCGCCGTGCTGGATTCACCCAAAAGGCCAAGATCGCAGGCCATACCGTCTTTGTGCGCACCGGCGAGTACAGCGACGGCACCCTCGGCGAGATTTTTATCGACATGCACAAGGAGGGGGCTTCGTTCAGGTCCCTGCTCAATTGCTTTGCAATTGCCACGTCGATCGGCCTTCAGTATGGCGTGCCGCTGGAGGAGTTTGTCGAGAAATTCACCTTCACGCGCTTCGAACCTGCAGGCATGGTCGAGCACCCCAATATCAAGATGGCGACTTCCGTAGTGGATTATGTCTTCAGAATGTTGGCCCTGGAATACCTGCAACGCACAGACTTGGCCCACGTCGCCGATGAATCGCCTGAAAAAACGGCATTGTCCATCGCCCAGAATGAAACCAATGAATGGGGAGCAGCCAAGCCTACTACCGATGCCTCGCGCATAAGCACATCAGACGCACCGCCCTGCAATGTCTGCGGGCACATCACCGTGCGCTCAGGCACATGCTACAAGTGCGTGAACTGTGGCACAAGCTTGGGCTGTAGTTGATAGGGCCTAGGTGATGCAAATGGTTGTTGCAGCCTTGCATGATTTTGGGCATGATGATCCTTGTGGATGATCATTTTATTTTTGAAAGCAGTTCGCAAATCCAGCCACAAGGCATCTCCGATGCAGAAGGCACCACATGCATATTGATTGGTATCAGTAAGCACGGCAATCATGCTATGCCGTTCCCACAAAATCCTTATCATTGCCCCATGAAAAAGCTCCTAGGCCCAGACCCTGCACCTGAATGGGTTGAATTCCTCGATTTCCATACCCAAACGCTACACGCAAAAGCAAATGACACGATCCTCAAGGAAGGTGAGGCCGTCGAGGGACTTTACTGCATCTTGCAGGGCAAAGTGAAAGTGATGCAAAAAGACGGGGAGGATGAAAGATTGGTGAGACTGGCTGGGCCTCAAGACATCCTAGGGCACCGTGGATTTGGGGGCGATTGGAAATACCCTATTTCTGCCGTCGCATTGGTGGCCACTGAACTGGAGTTTTTGCCGCTGGGTGCATTTCACACGATAGCCAAGATCAATGCTGCCTTTGTCTGTAATCTGATGATGTTTTTTGCGGAGGAATTGCGCATCTCGGAGGAGAAGAAATTGCAATTGACCGTCTTGCAGCGCATCGCAAAGACCATTTTGCAGAACTACACCGCCTTTGGGTTTGAGGAGGGCAGCGCACTGCTGAGTTACACCATTTCTCGCAAAGACATGGCCTCCCATGCTGGCACGACCTATGAAAGCGTGATCCGCACGCTGGCAGATTTGGCCAAGCGCGGGGTCATACAGCTGGAGGGAAAGAGCATTGGAGTTTTGGATTTGCCGGCATTGAAATCAATTGCGACGGAGGGATAGATTCGCCATTCATCCCCCAAAAATAAAACGGTCGCCATCTCACGACAGCGACCGTTCCAAAACAATTGAATTCAAGCAAATATCTCAATGGTTGCGCGATTTCTTGCCAAACGTGTGCCGCTTGGAGTTGCGGATCTCGCGGTGGTTGTAGTTCCAGATCACGACTTGAGTGCTGCGCCAGAGATAGTCAAACGGCGCGACCAAGAAGTGCATGAAACGTGTGTAGGGGATGATTGCAATGATGAAAAAGGCTGAAATGATGTGTATTTTCACGAGCCATGGCATAGCGCTCACGGAGGCAATATCTGGGTTGAGGACAAAGAGTGAACGCAGATAAGGGGTGAGGACGCCAGCAAACCAAGAGGAGCCCCAACGCACAAAGAAGGCGACGCCAAGGCCAGAAACGATTTGCGTGAGCAAGGTCACATAGACGAGCATATCTGCCTTGCTGCTCACCGCGATGAGTTTGCCAGAAGCAAACCTGCGATAGACCAGCATCACCACACCCACCAAGGCCGACAAGCCAAATACAAGTGACGATACCTCAAGGATGAACAGTCGCAGAGGCATGCCATTCCAAGCCATGACGGCCCGGGGGAAGAGAAATGCAATCAAGTGCCCACCAAAAAGGAACATGAGGCCCCAGTGAAAGGGTTGGCTTCCCCAAAAGAGTTGCTTGCCTTCGAGAAATTGGGAGGATAGTGAGGACACGGTGAAGCCACGTTTGCGGTAGCGTTGGACCGTGCCGACCAAGAAGGTGAGAAGGGCTACATAGGGGAATCCTGCAAACATGAGGCTGTTGAACCCTGGATCCTGGGTCGCAAATGCAGCGACCAGTAAATAAATGATGCCGCAGGACGCTGTACACAATAGTAAGAAGTGAAAGCCTAGCATTTTGGGGGCAAAAGGCATGTCAAACTGGCCATTGCCTTCCCTTTGCTCGCGCACATAGCTACTCAATCGCAGCGCAACAAAGGACACGACGATCAGGAGTATGACAGCCCAGGTTGTGAGGTCGCCAAGGATCGATGCGACAGGATCAGCGGTATTGGCGGCGGTGGCAGCAGGACGAGCAACGGCAATTGGTTTGGGACCCGCTTTTTGACCTTCGCTGTCGATGTAGGCGATGAGGTCGGTGATCTGCCCATCGTTGAGCTGGGGAAACGGTGGCATGTCGATCTTGTTGTATTCAGCAAAGATCTTGAGCGCGTATTCATCGCCGCTGGCGATCACGGCCTTGGAGTTGGTGATCCATTTGCGGATCCAATCATCGGGACGCCGATCCTTGAGTCCTGCCAGGGCAGGACCCACGGCCTTAGTCCAGTCGGTGCGGTGGCATGACCCACATAGGGTGGTAAATGTGACTTCGGCAGTCTGGGCTGAGAGCCGCTGCCAAGGCATGAAGGTCGCGATGACCATCCACAAGAGGCCAAGGCGAAGGTATTGGGTGAGCTGGAGCTTTTTCATAGCATTCCGACTGATAAATCTTGTTTCACTGGTATATGGAGGGGGTCAGTGCCGCAGCCGCCCCCGCTACAATTTTTGAGGAATGCACCGCCAATGCTGGGGTGCGGTTCGGGGTCGTCATAGCTGATGCCTGCATAGTCCTGAACCAAGACGGCTTGCAACGCCGCCAATGCATCGCGGTAGATATTGCCGCCTTGCAAGTCTTGTTGCAAAAGTGCTTTGTGCAGCTTTTTCAAGACCTTTTCACGCAGTTGCATGCGCGCATCGTCAAACTCTGCAATCATCGTCACCAGCGCGGGTTGGAGCACCCGCAAGGCGAGTTCTTGCAAAAAATCCTCATCCTCGGTGCGCGACATCAGCTCGAGTACATTGGCGAGATTGTCGGGCAATTCTGAGCCACAATCATTGTCAACTTTGGCTTGTTCATCTTTCATATGAACAAGGAATTCGCCGCGTTTGTAATCTTCGCCAAAGATCACGTAGCCCAAATCGAGGTAACAAATGGCCTGGATGTGGAAGGTCTTGGTGTAGATTTCCTCGCATTCCCAGTCGCTGATGCCCGCCACAAATGCAGAGAAGCGTGAGAATTTTGCCGCAGCATCGGGGAAATCGCGGTCGAGCAATGCTTGGCATGCCGCGACGTGGTCACGGTAGCCTTCGCTTGGAAAAGCAAACACCTGAGCGAGTGCGCGATGTTGTTTTCTGGATTGCATATCAGGCCCCTCTTTCTGGTCGCTGGGTGAATCCAAATCCCGTTTCGCCCTTGGCATCTGCCGTGGCCTCGATCATCTCGATGCTTTCCTCGCGGTGAGCAGGTGGGATCAGAAAGCGCTCCTCAAACGTCGCAAGCGACGTGAGCCTGAAGATTTCATCTGCCTCAGCGCCCTGCATGCCTACTTGCGCCATCGCCACTTCGATTTCCTGGGCAGAGAGGTCACCCACGGTCACGCCCCTGCGGTGGATCTTGACGGCGAGCAGCTTGCGCAGCACCTGCCTGATTTTCTCAGCGTCTCCCGCTGTGAAGAGCGAGGCCAGATAGTTCATCGGCAAGCGCGACTTGTCGATGCCTGCAAAGAGCGAGTCTGAAGTGGATTCATACATGCCGTCGGCCTCGACGCTCGCCATGGCGGGCAGCATGGGCGGCACGTAGAAGAGGTTGGGTAGGGTGCGATACTCGGGGTGCAGCGGCAGCGCCAGTTTCCAAACCTTGACAAATTTATAGACGGGCGATTTCTGTGCAGCTGTGATTGTGCTCATGGCGATCCCATTTTTGAGCGCCTGCCTGATCACTTCTGGATCAAAGGGATCGAGATAGATCCCCAATTGCGTATCGACCAAGTCCTTTTCGTCGCAGCTTGCGACCTCCTCGATGCGGTCTGCATCATATAGGAGCACACCTAGGTAGCGAATGCGGCCTACACAGCTGTGCATGCAGGCTGGGGCCTGCCCAGATTCAAGCCTTGGGTAGCAGAGGATGCACTTTTCAGACTTGCCAGTATGCCAGTTGTAATAGCTTTTCTTGTAAGGGCAGGCCGTCACGCACATGCGCCAAGCGCGGCAACGCTCTTGATTGATGAGCACGACACCATCCTCGCCCCGCTTGTAGAGTGCCCCCGATGGACATGAACCTACGCAGGCGGGGTTGAGGCAGTGGTTGCAGATGCGCGGCAGGTAACTCATCGTCATTTGCTCCAACTGAAACATGCTCTCTTGCTCGGCATCGGTGAGCGCCGAGAAGTTCACGTCTTGGCGGGCATAGTCAGGTGAACCGCCGAGGTCATCGTCCCAGTTGGGACCCGATTGCACCTCGATGGGTTTGCCAGTAATGAGCGACACTGCGCGTGCCGTAGGCTGGTCGTCACCAGCGGGTGCCTCAAAGAGGTCTTCGTATTTATAGGCCCATGGGATGTAATAGTCTTCCAAAACCGGCATGTGTGGGTTGTGAAAGATGTTTTTGAGTCCTTTGAGTTTGCCAGCCCCTTTTAGGGAGACGCTGTTGCCGTTCTTGACCCAGCCACCCTTGTAGATGTCTTGATCCTCCCACTTGGTGGGATAGCCTGTGCCTGGTTTGGTCTCGACATTGTTCCACCACATATACTCTGCACCACGTCTGTCGGTCCAGATGTTTTTGCAAGCGATCGAGCATGTATGGCACCCGATACATTTGTCTAGGTGAAAGACCATTGATATTTGCGATCTGATATTCATTGCTTTGTTCAATTAAATTGATGTTCTGAGGAGTTCAGAGTTCGGGGTTCAGAGTTCAGTATGAATTTTGCTAACTCTGAACTCTGCATTCTGAACGAACGTTGATCCTAGTATTCTACAACCTCCATTTTGCGCACCAGCACGTGGGTATCGCGGTTCACACCGACAGGACCCCAATAATTGAAGTGGTAGCTGAATTGGCCGTAGCCGCCACACATGAGATTGGGTTTGAGGTGCACACGGGTGAAGCTGTTGTGCCCGCCGCCGCGCTTGCGGCCGCGCTCTTGCGAGAGGGGCACATTGTAGGTGCGCTCGGGAGAGTGATAGACAATGCACACGCCTTTGGGGATGCGGGCACTCACACAAGCGCGGGTCACATACACGCCGTGGTCGTTGTACACCTCCACGTAGTCGTTGTCGTGGATGCCCAGTTCGGCGGCGTCTTGTTCACTCATCCAGCAGGGCTCTGTGCCACGGCTCAGTGTGAGCATGCGCAACGTGTCGCCATACGTGCTGTGGATGTGCCACTTACCGTGAGGCGTGAGCACGTTGAGCATACGGGCCTTGCCATCGTTTACGGTCTTGCGCAAGTCACCATAAGTCTCTGGTGTCGGTGAGGGCTTGTAGGTAGCCAAGTGCTCGCCAAAGGCAATGTAGGCATCGTGATCGAGATAAAAGTGCTGTCTGCCTGTGAGTGTGCGCCATGGTATGAGGCGCTCGATGTTGTAAGTATAGGCGGCATAGGCGCGCCCATTGTTCATCAGGCCAGACCACACAGGAGATGTGTTGTAGCGGCGCGGCTGCGCTTGGATGTCTTTGTAGTTGATGCGCACATCTTGCAAGCCTTCACCCAAATCAGCCAAGTGTAGGCCAGTCTTTTTCTCCATGTTTTGGTAGGCTCGATAGTTGAGTTTCCCATTTGTAAGGGTCGAGAGCGACATGATTGCATTGATGGCTTCGACGTCTTCCTTGAGTGAAGGATATTCATTGCCCTCCCAAACCTGCGTATGGCGCTTGTCGCCGAGCATCTCGTTGTACACGTCCTCACAGAGGTAGTGATTGCCGTGGGCACCGAGTCCATTCTTGGGGACATTGGGACCGAGAGAGATGAATTTGTGGTAAATCTTGGTATAATCTCGCTCGATGAATACAAACTTGTGCATGGACTGTCCAGGTGTAGCTTCGCACTCACCCTTGCTCCAGTCGAGCAACCTTGGCTGCTGGATCTCGTCGATCGTGTCGTGCATGAGCGGTGTGGTCACGCAGTCCATCACAGGGCTAGGCATGTGTACCTTGGCGAGCTCAGAGACTTTCTTTGCGATGGCTTGAAAAATCTGCCAGTCGCTCTTGCTTTCCCAGACAGGCGGCACGGCTTCAGACAGTGGGTGAATGAAGGAGTGCATGTCGGTACTGTTGATATCAGCCTTTTCATACCAAGAGGCAGTCGGCAGCACGATGTCGCTGTACAGCGCAGACGTGTCCATTCTGAAGTTGATGTCGATCACCAAATCCATCTTGCCCTTTGGGGCATCCTTGCGGTACTTGATGTCATGTACCATGTCCTCGGCGACCTCGTCGGCAATCTTGTTGTTGTGTGTGCCGAGGTAGTGGTCCAGCATGTACTCATGGCCTTTGGCCGATGACATGAGGGCATTGCCGCGCCAGATAAACCATACCCTCGGAAAGCTCATCTCTGCATCAGGGTCCTCGACGCAGTAGGTGAGGTCTTTGGATTTGATTTTGCCGAGGATGTAGTTTTTCATTCCGGCCTCGTCTGCTGCGCCTGCTGCCTGAGCCTCCTTCACAAGTTCCAGATTGCTCTGGCTGAACTGTGGGTAGAAGGGGAGCCATCCATTTTTGACTGACTTCACCGTCCAATCTGCACTGTGCATGTTGGCGAGCACATTGTCAGGGGCGCTGTTGTAGTATTTCTGGTTGCCGTCATAGCGCCATTGGTCACTGTGGATATAGTGCCAGATCGGACCTTGCTGCAAGCGAGCTGCGCCTTGCCAGTCCCGGCCAGCCATGATCGCGCTCCAGCTCTCGACAGGCGCTAGCTTCTCTTGCCCTACATAGTGGTTCATGCCACCGCCATTGCGACCGTTGCAGCCGGTGAGCATCTGAGACATGATCGATGCGCGGTACATGAGGTTGCCATGAAACCAGTGATTGATGGCAGCACCTACGATGACCATGCATTTGCCCTCGGTAATCTCAGCTGTCGATGCCCATTCCCTTGCGAATTGGATCACCGTCTTGTCGCCGATGCCGGTGAATATTTCCTGCCAAGTCGGGGTATAGGCGGCATCCTTGTCGTCATAGGAGGTGGGGTATTCGCCAGCCAACCCACGGCCAACGCCATATTGGCCCATGGTAAGGTCATAGACGGTCGTCGTGGCAATCTTGCCGCCACCGACCGTGTCGATGTATCGCACGGGTACGCCGCGCTTGGCTTTTTTGTCTAGCCCATATTCTACAAATTCTACCTGCACGACTTTGTCATGCTTGTCGATGAAGCTGAGCTCTGGATCATATACTTGGTCGGTCTCACCGTCCTCGTATTTCATGTTCCAGTTGCCCTTCTTGTCGTCCCATCGATAGCCCATGGTGCCTTTTGGAGATACCAACTCACCTGAATTGGTATCGTAATTAAGGAACTTCCAATCGCCGTTGGTGACGTTGCTGTACTTGGCGATGCGGTTTGCCCGTACCATCCGGCCAGGCACAAAATGGTCGCCTTCTTGGATCAATTCGACGACAAACGGGCAATCGGTGTACCGCTTCACGTAGTCGATGAAGTAGGGTACCTTGCGATCGACATGGTATTCCTTGAGGATGACATGGGTCACAGCCATCCAAAATGCACCGTCGGAACCAGCGTGGGCGGGTATCCATTGGTCGGCGTGTTTGGCGACCATGCTAAAGTCGGGGGACATCACGACGGTCTTGGTCCCATTGTGGCGGGCTTCGCTGAAGAAGTGAATATCGGGCGTGCGGGTCATGCCGAGATTGGCACCCATCGAGACGATAAATTTGCTGTTGAACCAGTCGGCGCTTTCGCAGACGTCGGTTTGCTCACCCCAGATCTCAGGGAATGCATTTGGCAGGTCGCAATACCAATCATAGAAGCTCAGGTTCACCCCGCCCATGAGTTGCAGGTAGCGTGAGCCAGCTGCATAACTGATCATGGACATGGCTGGGATAGGGGAGAAGCCTACGATGCGGTCTGGACCGTATTTTTGCACGGTGTACAAATTAGAGGCAGCTATCATCTCCAAGGCATCTTCCCAATTCACGCGCCTGAATCCGCCCTTGCCTCGTGCCTGCTGGTAGCTTTTGCGCTTGGCTGTGTCATTTTGCAAATTTGCCCATGCCTGTACAGCATCGCCTCCAGTGGCTTTTTTCGCTTCTCGGAACGCATCTAGCAAGGCACCCCTAATGATCGGGTACTTCACCCTGATCGGGCTGTAAAGGTACCAAGAGTAGGAGATACCCCTTTGGCAGCCACGCGGCTCGTATGGTGGCAACCCCTCCTCCAAAAGTGGATAGTCAAGTTGTTGCATTTCCCAAACCACGATGCCGTTCTTGACGTGGATCGCCCATGAGCAGCCACCTGTACAGTTTACTCCGTGTGTACTGCGCACCACTTTGTCGTATTGCCAGCGATTGCGGTAAAATTCCTCCCACTTGCGGGTTTGGGGCGAGATAATGTCTTGGATCCAGCTCATTTTCTGTGGATTAATGTTTTTTCAAAACGATGATCGGCGTATTTGGCGGTCGTAGATGTCTTTTTTCACTGAGGTTTTCTTCCGGTTGTACCAGATGCCTGCGATGAGGCCAAACCAGATGACGATCCCAATGCTGCCACCGGCCAAAAGCAAAGTGTGGTCGGGACTTGGCTCGGATGCAAGGGCGGTCTGCTCGACGTCCTTGAAGAATGCAGTGAGTGCAACGACTTCTGTTGGATCGAGTGGTTTGTTGCGAAAGGCAATCGCCATCGCTGGAAAAGGGGTGCTCGTGAGGATCGGCGGTAGGCCGGCTGCTCCTAGTCGGCCAAAGACATGCGTGAGATCCTTGGCCAAGAGGCCGCCCGGCGGTACGCCTGGCGCGGAGATATTATGGCAAGAAATGCAGGTGGGGCCACCATTGAGCAAGCTGACGGTGCCATCAAACAATTGTTTTCCCAAAGCAACATTGGCTGCGATGGCTTTGCGTGCTGAATCTGAGAGCACTGTGTCGGGCTGCGACAAGACTGCGCTTGCAGGTTGAGGCAGCAGGCTGTCGCCCGTGGCGGCACTGTCAGGCGTCTGGCCATATCCCCATTGGCCGGCTACCAACAGCAGGAGGCAGGGGAGGATTTTGAGTAGATTGCGGGGTCTCATAACCGTTTTTATAGGATGCATTTCATTTTTTGTACTGGGCAAAGTTGTCGTCCTGAACTTTGTATTAAAATGATCTGCATCATAAAATGGCTACTCATTTGTCATCTTGATAGACCATGTGCTGGTCATGTTGCTTGAGAATAGGAAATGGATCACTTTGTTCAGCTTTTGTCTGATGCTGGTCGCTCCATCGCATGACTTAGTGACGATGCCCAAATGCAATGGGCTAACCACAGATACCGATGAAAGTTGGCACAGGCTAGAGGCTCAATGCAAGGCACAAATTCCCGCCATTGACGCTGCCAACGTTAATCAACAAAATATGCCTAGATCCTCGATGCTGGGGGCGGAGGACGTTTGTCTCAAATCAAACCCCGCGCAGTCCCCTAAATGGCATCGGGATCTCTGCCTGGGGGTCTGTATTGATGAATTCAAGCCAGAATGGGGCAATGGTTTCCTTATGTGTCGTATCGACCGCAAAGACGATACGGTGAAAAGCACCTTTGAAGTGGGCATCGATCACTTGTCTGAAATAGCGCGCGACATCCTTGGGTTTGTGCCGCGGTTTCCCACAGCCCCAGCCACCAAGCACTAAGGTCTTGTGCCCATGGGCGAGCGCAATCGCGAAAATCTCCTGAATGTCGGTCTTCATACGCGCTTCGATCCCCTTGGTCTGTGCAACGCTGGGATACCCGATGCGACTCACATCGATGGCCCGCGCAGCGATGATTCCGACTGTTTCCAAAGATTCCAAATTGTGACCTTCATCATCTTTGAGGATCGGGACACGAGGGCAGTAATACATGTAACTGGTCGGCAGGCTATCGCGCAGGCGCATGTAGCGGGGATCGTCACCGTCGATTTCGGTGACTAGGCAACCGAGCAGTCCTGTGCTCCTGGCGATCCTAGCCTCTTGGGAATTGCTCCCTTCCAGGAAATCATCTCCAGGCAACCGTCCAGCAGAGAAGCAAAGGCAAGCGACATCGGTCTCGCCTTCATGGATCAGACGTCTCACGGCCCTTAGGGTCGTTTCCAAAGTCACTTCAAATTGAGTGGGTTTCCCCTGCGCAACGATTTTGGTGGTTTGGGCGATTGCCCAAGCGTCGATTTCACGGTAGCCGACGCTGCCTGTGTAGGCGTTTTCCTGAGCAGCTTGGATCGAGAGACGCAAGCCGCTAGGGGACTCCAAATAGCCTTTTGCAATGATGCGCATCGTGTCTTCTGCGGTGGTGATGCGTTGTGCTTTGGTTAGTGTCAGGTTGGGCATGAGTGGGTCGATATGGGCGAATCTGGTGTGCAATGCATCCATGAGGCGTGCTTTGCGCATGGCAATTTAGGCATTCTTGGTGATTTGTCTTGAAAAGACGGTCAAAATTGCCTGACTTGGGTAGCTGTTGGAGGTGACAAGCTCGAAAATATGAAACCCACAAAAAAGCCCAGATTCACTGGGCTTTCTCATTTATGATCTACAAAGGCGCATCAGCTGGCCTTTTTGAGCGCAAAGTCATCGACATGGACAATTTCCTCGCCATGGCCAAACATCTTGAGCAAGCGCAAGTGCGACTTTACCGCGCTCCACATCGTCGGGTAGGCGATATAGGGCACACCATATTCTTCGGCGGTCGCTTTCACGATCTTGGAGATGGCCGGGAAATGCACGTGATTGATCATTGGAAACAGGTGATGCTCGACTTGAAAGTTGAGGCCTCCACAGAAAAAGCAGATGATTGGATTGTCAATCGCAAAATTTGCAGTCGTGTACATTTGATGTACAGCCCATGGGCGCTCCATTGCGCCATGCTCGTCAGGGATTGGGAAATAGGCGTCCTCGACTACGTGGGCGAGCATGAACACGATCGCCAATGTGAATCCTTCAAGGTACTGGCTCAAAAGAAATGCTGCCAGGCAATGGTACCAAGGAGCTTGGACAAAGATGAAAGGCAGCACGATGAAGATCGTGTAAAATAATGCCTTGCCTACAAACAGGCGGATCCATTCCTTGCGGGGATGACTCGGCGTTTCGATGCCGCCGATGCGGTCTTGCGACATCTTCTTGTAGTCCTTCACAAAAACCCATGACAGTGTCGCCAAGCCATAAGCTGGCAAGGCAAGGATGTGCTGAAAGCGGTGAATGGGCTTCAGGGGCTTGTGCGGCGACATGCGCATGAAGGGGGCCGATTCCAAGTCTTCGTCATATCCCTCGATATTGGTGTGGGTATGGTGTGCCTTGTTGTGCATGATGCTCCATGTGTAATCATTGGCACCCACTAGGTTGAACAGCCATGAAAAGACCTTGTTCCAACGGCTGCTCGCAAAGAGAGAACCATGAATGGCATCATGGCATACGCCCAATCCGCTGAAAGCGGAGAAAAGCCCGATGTTTATCCAGAGTGCATACACAAGCACCAACGGTAGCTTCATGGTGAGCAACACGCCGAGCGAACCAAAGATCATCACCATATACAGCACCAATTTGAACCGCATGAGGCCATTGGCGTGGGTGGAGAGGTTTTTGTCTTTGAAATAGGCATCGACACGCTGCTTGACCGTCGCGTGAAACTGCATTCTGTCTTTGCCAGTAAATCTAAGTTTTTGAATCATAAACAATTCATTGTCCTAATACTGAGGTCAGTGGCTCACATGGGCGAGGGAGGACTTGGTTGATTTCTCCTGCGTGCTTCCAAATGCTGCTGAACCGACTGCAAAATTATGGAAAGCCGAGCAGATTCCAAACAGTTGTTAGGCGCTGTGTATATGATTGTGGTCAGATGCAGGGATGCTGCCAAGGCCTGAGTCGCACAACAAGCAGGGGAGGCCTCGCCCTACCACAGGTAGTGCTTGCGCATCGCGCCAAGCTTGGTAGCATCGCGGTGGGCGCGCAGGTTACTTTCAAAAGTGCAAGCTGCGGCGGCAACAAAGTCGCCGCCTCGCGTTTGGTAGGGCGCATGATGGACATGCTGCACGATAGTTTTGAACAAAGATTCAGATTTGTGTAAGGCAGCAAAAGTGGATTTTTAGCTTTGATCATCTGATAGTTATCAACAGAAAAGTCGGTTGTTTTAAATTTCTTCTAATATTTGTCACATAAATACCGATATTCATCAGCGAATGGTATCAGTTCATCTTGAAATCGCATGCGGAGAATCTACCCAGTCTGTCTAATTTTTGCCTACTTTTTGATTACTTCCATGAGCCTGCGTGCTCAAGGCACTGTAAGCGGTAGGGTCACCGATCAATTTTCAGGCGATGCATTGCCTGGTGCCAAAGTATTCCTGGCCTCTGGCAAAGCCGGGGGCATTGCCGACGACGATGGCAATTTTGAGTTTCAGGTGCCTGTAGAGCCACCTTTTGAATTGATTGCCGCAGTCATCTCCTATGACACCCTGCGGATCCAAGTCACTGACTTGAGCAAGCCGATCAAGATCGTGATGCAAGAGAAAATGTCGCAAGCGGTGGAGATCATCGGGCGCAGCATTTCTGAAAAAGAAGCCGAGAATCCGCTCACCGTGGAAAGCATGGGGTCTATCGCCATCAAGGAGGTCGCTGGTGCCGACTTTTATGCATCCTTGGGCAATATGAAGGGTGTGGACCTTACAAGTGCCAGTCTTGGTTTCAAAATCATCAATACTCGCGGATTTAACAGTACCTCACCCGTGCGCTCCTTGCAGGTGATCGACGGTGTTGATAACCAAGCGCCGGGCTTGAATTTTTCCTTGGGAAATTTTCTCGGTGCTTCAGAACTGGATCTACAAAAAGTCGATTTGGTGGTGGGCGCAGCCTCGGCCTTCTACGGTCCAAACGCATTCAATGGTGTGATCGCCATGACCACCAAAAACCCTTTTGTACATCAGGGTTT
>JANORP010000193.1:0-21860 GCA_031415375.1 Bacteroidota bacterium
ACCGGGGCTCTCTTCTTCCCAGGCAGTGAGCCGTTGCCGAAATTCGTCGGTATGCTTTTGGTCATCCATGCCCTTCAAGATATGAAAGGCATGGAAATAGACTTTGGCCAAGGCTGGCATTTTTGGGTAGGAAGCCTGCAGCCATTGCAGGAGCAGGCCGTCGTCGCTTTCCTTCCCTGTGTCGCCAAAAATACGTTGCTCATTGGCGGAGGCACATAAGAAACGAAGTTTCAAAATAAAATAATAGCTGTCTAGATGCGCATGCAAGCCGCTAAATCCGCGCTGATCAGGCGTCTGTGTCCGCGATGCCGATTTCTCTGCCGACTCAAGCTCTAGCATCAAGGTCATGTGGTAATAGGTCTCGTTTTGCACCAAGTGTGTGAGCTCGCGCTTCCCTTCTTTGACTTTTTTGCTGATCTCGACGCCCTCCAAGTTTTTTTTTTCATAATACTTGAGTGCAAACTGGGCATGCTGTGGGGTCGCCTCCAGATATTCGACCAAACCCACATACGTCGTGAGTTGGTCGTAGAGCTTGGAAACCATTTTGTCAAAGGCATTGTCGGTCAAGACCACCCGCGTTGCTTTTTCAAAACCAGGCTTGTCGAGATCGGCATGCCAGAGGTTGATCTTGAGGCAATGGTCAAAAAATGCGATCAATTTTTTGTCGGGCTTGGGATGGATGAGTGGAGACTCCAAAAAGTGCCGAAATTGATCTATTTCAGTCTTGTCCATCTTGGCGAGGAGGCGGAATGGCTTGCGTTTGCGCAAGATTTTTTGAGACAAATCTTCCATCGACAGTGATTGATTCCAATTATTTTCTGGCAGAATTCGAGAAGAAAATTTCATCCAAAACTTTGTCAATATAGCCATTTCGCAGGTTTTACCTACTTCACTGCTCGAATTTTGGGCAGAAAGTTGTAAAAATGTGGTGGCTGATGCTTGCCCTTGCCGCCATCTTTGTACCCTACCTAGGCAGATAGCCTATTCGTAGTGGTACGTAAGTTAAAAAATTGCATCGCATGAATGAAAATGTCAAAAAAGCAGGTAAAGTCGGAGGCATCTGGGCCACGAGCGTATTGGTGATCGGCGCGATCATCATGGCCCTGCTGTCTAAGCATTGTACACCACCTCCCCCACCTCCTCCCAATAATGTGCTGATCACTGCCGCCACAGGGATTCCCTGTGGTTTTAGGAACGACACTTTGTATCCCCAAAAGCAGGTGATTTCGTTTCAGGCAGCCTTGTTGGATCAGTTCAACGAGGTGCGCGCCATGATTTTTACGGATGCGATCACCTTGGTCGTGCAACACCGTGAGAGTCAGCCGATGTACCGCTCATGGCATGGCGTGGTCAAGGACAGTGCCAATAGTTATTTTATGTTTGTGAAGCGCGACAGCACCCTCTCTGGTGTCTTGGGCTACGGCGGGCGCTCATTTGCCGTGAAACCTTGCGCCAATGGCACCTACAGCCTTGCTGAGATCGACCCTACAACATTGCCCAGAAATACCAATGACGGCCAATCCAACTCAGCTGCAGCACCTCCCCCAGCGCATTGTGAAGAATTTGCCTTGGGAGAATCCTACCGCATCGATCTCATGGTGCTCTATACCGAGGCAGCGCGTGGCGGCGCGGCAAGTGCCGCTGGTGTACCCGCCAATGACATCGTCGGGGCGCAATTGGCGATAGAGGCAGAGATTGCCATGGCATTGGAAGTCTCCAACATGGCGTTTGCAAGAAGTGAGTTGCCATTTCGCTTGCAATTGGCCTACGTCGGCATGATGGGACGCAACGATTATACGGAGTCCCACAACGATTTTTCTGGCGCATTGCGCACGCTAGGATCGTCGTCAAAGGTGCGCACCTTGCGCGATCAATATGCTGCGGACCTCGTGTGCATGTTTGTGGAAATCGGGTCGGAATGTGGGCGTGCCAATTATTATCGCGACTATGGCAGTATCAATTCCAACGATGCCTTCTCTGTCGTGCGGCGCGATTGCGCGATCAACGACTATACCCTGGCACATGAAATCGGGCACAATCTGGGCTTGGACCATGAATGCGAAAATTCGTCCAAGCCAGGTGTCGGTCATGGCTACCTCTACAAGAAACCTCCACTACAATATGTCGGAACGATGATGACCGATCAAGACAATTACAAGCGACTTCCATTCTTTTCAGACATCGCCCAAAATTGTGGCAAGAATCCTGTGGCGGGAAATTGCGGTGCCAACGAGGTCGCAGTGCTACCCAACAATGTACGAGAAGTGGCCAATTACCGCTGCGCAGGCATCGTGGACGATGTCTGGATCAACGACAACTTTGAAGATACCGGAGACGAACCCAACCAATCCATCAACACCAGCAAGGTGATGGTGTCGCCCAACCTTTGGGTGCGCCGCAAGCCTGATCCCTACCTGACCAAAATGTACCAGCACAAGAATGCTACCGGTGGCAAGAACTATCTCTATGTCAAGATCAAAAATGGCAGCAATATCCCGCAAAGGGGACTGCTCAAGGTCTATCGCAGGGGCGCGAGCTTGCAATGGAAACCCTTGCCAAGCGATATTGTATATCCCAGCCAAGACTCGATCACCTTGCCGCCACAAGGTACGATGGTCGTCGAAGTGCCCTTTGATTGTCCGTTGATCCCCAGCCACTACAGCTACGCTTTGGAATGGAGTGCCAAGGGAGACCCCTTGACCAACCCGCAATGCATCAACATATTTGATTGCGTCACCACCAACAACAATATGGCTGCAAAATGCCTCGCCAACATCTACCTGCAACCTTATGCGGGCAAGCAAGGCGGGGGTCAAAAAGTGGCGCAACCACAAGTTGCGGCATCCGCAACTGCCACCGCAGAGTTGTTGTTTGATGCCGGTATCCACGATTTGATCTCCATTCAGCTAGAGCTGAATGATTCGGGAAAGACCTTCACCATGGCGGGCGGGGGTGTCCAAATCGTCTTTGACAGTACGAGAATCATCTTGGATTCCGCAGGGGTGCCGATGGACACAAAACTGCTGCCGCTAAACGAGCGACCTGGGGTGCTGTACAGGATCGTTGACAATCAAGAAATATGGATCCCCGAGTGGGTGCCTACAGGTGAACGCGAGGAACCCACCAAGCTCTATATCCTGTTTGATGTGGGCGATATTCGAATCCCTGGCAGCTATACAATTCACGTGCGTCAATCAGGAGGCAGCGGAACCACAGGCTCCTACTCCTACCAAATCATCGTGGGCGGCGATCCTGACGAATAAAGTGCTGCCCACCCTGCTCCTGCACAACAATCCCACTTTGATCGTCACACAATATCCATGTATCCCTTAAGCACATATCTCCAAAGCTTGCTCGCAGCGATCTATGCCATCGGCACCACAGCGCTATTGGGTCACGAGGCGACGGGACCAGCTGCGACTGCGACCGAAACAAGGGCGCAATGCAAGGTTGGCAGCATCGAAATCACCCTGCCGATTGCGATTACGGGTGCGTCGCCCACCGCAGTCCAAGCACAGATGGCAACGATCGGCTCGTGGTTGGCTGCACATACCGAAGCGGAAATCGGGGAATTGTTGCCGCTAGGCTTGCTACCGCTGCCTGCCCGGCAACAACTGCACAAGGTGATCATTGAACGCAGCCAAACGCTGCAAGGATTGGTCGCACAGGATGGGATTGCAGTCGATCAGGTATGGCTGGACTTTGCCCAATCCGTGCTCGCAGTCGCTTGGGATGCCTATCAATTGTTCCCGAAAAAGGACAAGGCGCAGGCCATCGAGGCGATGCACACCGCAGCTGACGGCGTTCCCAATTTCGAGCAATTGACAGAGCGACTTGTGGCGAGATTGAGGGTTGGATATGGCATGGCTGCCCACAAGCCATTGCTCCCTGAAATCCAAGTCATCGTGGAAACACAAAAGCTCGCAGCAATACCCGCCCATGCGCTCACCTATATCAAATTGCTGATCACAGGCGATCAGATTGCGGGGCAAGGGCTGGACTTACCTTTGAAACCGAGTTAAGCATTGCCTCGCAAGAGGCGTTGAAAATAAAGGTCTCACATATACACGTGCCTACCTGCCCTAGCGCAGCAGGGAGGGGTATGCCCGCGCACGGCACTTCAAAAGGCGGCCACCGAAAAGCCTTCACCCAATAGAGTAGGTACATGAATCTAATGCAAATTGCGTATGAAAACGAAGTTTATTCTATCCCTTTTGATCGGCCTTGCCTACTGCGGGCTGCGGTCACAAAACCTGAGCACCGGCATCGACAATTTTGGCAATGCGCTTCCCATTGGGGCTACTGATCCCAATTGGATCATTGCCAGCAGTCCATTGTTGCCACTCACGAATGCGCAAGTTTGCACGTTTTATGCGGGTTTTTGGGAACCCACACCTGTCGCAGGCACCAATGCAGGGTGGATCAATTTCTCTGGTGATCCCTATGGGGGCTCCATCGGCGGCCTATACATCTTTGAACGCCCATTTTCGATTTCCAATGGTATCAGTGGATTCGTCTGCAATTTCAGCGCGACGAGCGACGACGCATTGGATTCGCTACAGCTCGTAGCACCCGATCAAAGCACAATTACAGTGGCCATTCCATATTTAGCACCCTATAATCTTGGCCCGCTGGCTGGCTATACCGTCACCAACCCGATGCCGGGAATCTGGAAAGTGAGAGCTTTCTGTAATTTTGTAGATGCCGCAGCAGGTTTTCTCCTCTCTGGTCATATTGATACATTGATTGGAGGCGCTCCCTTGCCTTGTTGTGACGGCAATATCCTCCGCAATGGAGACTTTGAAGATGGCTACTATTCAAGCATTGGCGATGGTGGCAGCTTTAACGGATGCGGCTCGGCATTTCCCGCCTCCTATGCCACCGATTGGTGCGGCGTCGGCACGCCACAGTATGTGCTTTTTGGCGGCGCCAACAATTATGGGATCACCTTGTGGGGCATCGGTCAGACATTTCAAACTGGAGAAGCATTTTACCAAAATGTTTCAATCGTTGCCGGATCTACCTATCAGACGCGCTTCGATGGCATTTTCAGGGACATCAATCCGACGGCCCCCGACAGCATCATCTTCAAATTTTGGGCCTCCAATACCGCGCCCACCTCGGTCAATGATCCCGCAGGTGTACTGATCGGCGAATATGTGGTCAAAAATACAAACTGGGGGACGTATGAATTGCCGCTCTGGACGGCTCCCAATGCCTACCAATATGCCTATGTGAGCATTCACAATGGCAGCTTGGTCAACGATGGCATGTATGCTTGTTGGGGCGGCATCGACAATATCTGCATCACACCCGATACGCTTGTGATCGGCGAGGTACTGCCTTGTTGCAATTCCAACCTCGTCGCCAATGCCGATTTTGAGGATGGATATCATTCCAACACAGGTGATGGCGGAAGTTTTACCGGCTGCAATTCAGCATTCCCCAACTCTTATGCCACCAATTGGTGTGGCGTGGGTACACCACAATATATTCAGTATGCCACCACCAACAATTATGGCATCACCATGTGGGGAATTGGGCAAAATTTTCAAGCAGGCGAAGGTTTTTACCAAGCGATGCCGATCGGCAGCAGCGGCAATATCTGCACCTACAACTTACGATTTGATGGTCTTTTCAGAGACATCAACCCCAATAGTCCCGATAGTATTGTCTTCAAATTTTGGGCCTACAATATAGCTCCCAACACGGTAAATGCACCTGGAGGCGTGCTGATCGGCGAATACAGCGTGAAAAATACCAGTTGGGGCCGCTATACTTTGCCTGAGTGGACCACAACGAATACCTATCAATATCTATTTGTATCCATCCACAATAGTAGCCTTGTAAACGATGGGGCTTATGCCTGCTGGGGAGGTATTGACAATATTTGTCTGCAAAATACGGCTTGCCTTGTCGGTATTACTGATGGTGACGGCATGGCTGCCGAACCAATCCTCTTTCCGAATCCAGCAGGTGAAAAACTCACACTGCGTGCAGCGACCGATGCTGCCGAGATCGCCTCTGTCGAAGTTGTCGATCTTTTGGGAAGAACCTTTGTTGCACCCTTCATCAGTGTAAGCGCACGTGAGGTTCAGGTCGATATCTCACGCATCCCCGCAGGAAGCTATGTCCTGCGCGTGCAATATCAAGATGGTAGCCAAGTTGTCGTCAAGAAATTTGTGAAGCTGTAGGGTGCGTGCAGCGCATACTTTGTCGAAGTCCAAATCTTCCAGCGGCAAATGTGCTTCTCCCAGCTCAAAACCACCACCATCTAGAACCGTTAGCCTGCTCCGCTCGGCCCTTGGGGCCGGGCTGGGCGGCGAATCTCCGATCAAAAGGCGGCTACCGAAAAGCCTTCACCCAATAGAGTAGGTACAAGAATCACAATTTCTATTGATTGTATTATGAATGGTAAAAAAGATTTCTTCCGTGCAGTCGGCATCAATGCCGAGGCACATGGCCCCAAGGCTGAGGTCGAACGCATCCCGTGTGAAAAAATCGAGGGCTTGCTCGACAATTATTTGATCCGCCTCAATGAAACCAAGGTCAACCACTTGGACACCTGCAAGGGCGAGAAGGCTTGCAGTTGCAGCGGTGGTGACACGAGTGACGGCGGCAAAGTCGATTTGATTGTGCTCATCGACACAAGCGGGTCGATGGGAGGCGCGGCTAGTAGCGTGAGTGCTGCTGCTGCCAAGGCGGTCGAACTCGCCAAGGAGCGCTGCCCTGGTGATCTCAAAGTCGCCTACATGGGTGTCGAAGGCACTTGGGCAGGTACAAACTTCATCACCAATCACCTTAGCTACCTGCAATCGATCAACGCGCCTTCCACGATCTATGCAGCCAATACCAACTATGTCGGCTACAGCGCCGAGCAAGGTGCCAATGCTATCCAAGACTTGTCCCAGTATTACAACTGGCGCGAAGGCGCCTGCCGTGCGATCTTCTACATCAGCGATGAGGAACTCGACAGCATAAGTCCACTGGGCGACTTTGCCAATGAAACCGCTGCGACCAATGCGGCGATTGCAGCCGCCAACGCCCAGCAAGTCACCGTCTTTGCACATCACTTGAATTACCAAGGGCGTGCACCCCAGATCATTCAAAACTACAAAGACCTCTGCGCCAACACTGGCGGCACCTACTATGAAAGCGCAACCCCCAATGCCGATGAGTATGTAAAAATGCTCGCAGAGATCATCTGCAAGGCCTGCGGGAGCAAATGCAAGTCCATAGCAGTCCCCGACATCCATCCTTGCATCTCGATCACTTGGGGCGACAGCGACTGCGATTGCATCGAGACCGACGATTTTGAGGTCATGCATATTACGGTCTGCAATTGCTACAGCAATGTGATCTTCAAGGATTTCAGCATCGGTTATATCTATGTGACCGACGAATTTGGCCGCGCCGTGCCGACCCTGCCCGACGGCAGCCTCTCGGTGCAGGCACTCCCCATAGGGCCATTTTGCTTTGGGGACATCGGCCCCTGCCTCGATGGCAAGCCGACCTGCAAGTCACGCCAATTTGTGCTCTCCACCCGCGGTGCCAAAAGTGGAAAATACAAAGTCAATATCGGCGCCATCTGCTACGATGTCTGCTTCCATTATGACACCAATGCTTGCTTTGAGATGACGCTTTGCAAGAGCTGATCCATCGGGCACGCCCTATGATGAAAACCCAATCCTAGAACCCCTCGATGCTGCACCTCGCTCGGCCCGTCTCGGGCTGGGCGGGGATAGCAAAGCATCAGACGCGCTATTTTTTCTCCAATACTCCTTTTTTCCGAATGGAATGGCAGCCCCTCCCAAGGGCTGCCATCTCCGATTTCAGGATATTCACTTATAACCATGTGTGACCAGTAAATCGATTTTCAAGGCTACGAGGTCGGCGCAGCAGGCGGTGGAGTTTTTGGTGCAGGCCGAGACTACACGTTCAAATAGCAAAGGTTTGGATTTAACGTTCTGCATCTTTCAGGAACCATTGTTGTATCTTGTTATTCATTGCTTCCCATTGGATAAATGTGTGTGATAATAGAACCAAGGCAGCATTTTGAGACGTCTTGAACTATCATGAAACTAATTTCCCATTTCAAAAGTGTGTAAAATACCCATTGCCTTTGGTACAAGATGTCAATCTCATTGACGATCTTGATGATGAAGTTCGAGTTTCCATTAGATGTTCCTAACTTTCAACTGCTCATCCTACCATCTTTGGAGGAATGAGTTTCGAGACCCGATACCAACAAGGATTTGCCTGTTAGTTCATTTCACCAAAGCGGTTCCCCGCCCCACCCCCAAAAAAAATCCCGCCTCATCGGCAGGATTCTTGGAGCGAGAAATGAGGTTCGAACTCACGACCCTCAGCTTGGGAAGCTGATGCTCTACCAACTGAGCTACTCTCGCTTAACGTTACAAATATAACAAAATTCCTGAAAGGCAAGGCAATCTAAAATCCTGCTGCCCTACTCCTCTTCCACGATCGCACCGCCTTGGGAACCATAGCGCAGCTTGGCGGCGGCGCGCACGGCGCGCAGGTCCATGCGACGCACGTCGTTTTCGGCGATGGCGGCTTTGAGCCGGGCTTGCAAGGCTGGCCAATCTTCTTCATCGACTTGCTGCGCACCATGCCGAATGAGTAGGTTCCCTACCCAATCGTTGAGCCCGGGCGTCTCCATTTGCAGGTAGGCATAGCCTTGCTCCTCGATGATTTTGGTGACGTGACCCGCCACGTCGGTCACGACCCTGAAGGAACTCTGGTCCTCATCAAACCAATACATCAGGTCGGCAATCATGGCGGCATCAGTAAGGGGCGCCACTTGCTCGACCTCGATGTAGCAACCGTATTGCAAGAGTTCGCAAGCCAATTCATGGGCCTTGCCGACGGTCGCGGCCATCACGCCCATGCGCTTTCCCGTCATGAGCGCGCGGATGCGCATCATGGCATCCTCCTGATCGATGTGCAAATTGTCGCTCAATACCTGCGCCAGCGACGGCAGGTAGTCCTTGGACCACATGGCATTGAGCATTATTTTGAACATCGGGTGCCAAGATAGAAAATCTCAATGAGAAGGGAAGATATACCTGCCGCCGATTTTTCACAAATCCTCGCCTTCTGCCGAGAATTTCTCCTCTTGCATTGGTTTTGCAGAATCCTTTTCTCCGCGCAACTTTCCTTCTCAGAAAACGATTCATGCTGACAACCAAAGCTATCCACCGAGGCTATGCGCCAGTAAACCGCCTCCAACCGCTATTTTTTCGGCTACACTTACACGCGGAGGTTTTTTTTCCTAGTTTTAAGAAATGATCAAAGTCCTATCATCTCAGCGGAGTTGGCTGGCAAATGTGCGAGACCATGTCGCGAGACCATGGTGGGGAATGTTCCTATTGGCATTCACCATGATATCGCTCAAGACCCCATTGCAGCTCTGTGCGCAAGACTATGATCACTTTCGACCGCTCGAATGCGTGGGTGACATTCCTGAGGAGTTGCGCATTGCCGCCTCCAAAAAATATGCACAAGAATTGGCCGCGCTCGGCGACTCTGCCAAAGGTCGTGAAGGCCGCGCACGCGACAATTTCCTCTTGCAGAGCAACTTTGTTTTGGACGACATGCTATTGAGCGGCCGCGTGCTTTTTGGCGATCCGGTGAGCGAATACATCACCCGCGTAAAGAACTTCATCTTGCGTGATCAACCTGAGCTGCAAAGAGAAATCCGAATCTACTTGGTTAAGTCACCCGTCGTAAATGCCTTTGCAACCAACAGCGGCATCTTGCTCGTGAACATGGGCCTCATCGCCCACCTCAAAACGGAGGCCGAGCTTGCCTTTGTGCTCTGCCATGAGATCCAACATTACATTCACAAACACCCGATCAACAACTACGTCAACGCAGAGAATCTCAAAAGCAACGCCAAGCTACTCGGGCTCAATACTTCAGACGACTATGTGGCAGAGCGCAACCGCTATAGCCGCACCTTGGAACTCGATGCCGATGCTTCTGGATTTGACCTGTACAGCAAGTCGGGGTATGCACTGTCGGCTGCCGAGGGTGTGTTTGAATTGCTCGCCTATGCCGAGCAGCCCTTTGACCAAATGGCTTGGGATGCAAGCACTTGGGAATGGGAATACCTGCGTTTTCCTGCCCGGTTTAGCACGTGGCCCATCGAGCCGATCGCCATCGACGAGGGCGATGACGACACGCTGAGTACCCACCCCAACATCGCCAAGCGCCGCGCGGTGATCGCCAACCGCATCGCCAATGCCACCGAAGACAATGGCGCGGTCTTTATGATCGGGGTAGATTTGTTTCTCGATGCCCGCAAACGATGCCGGTTTGAGCTCTGTGACTTGCTGCTGAGCAACCACTGCTACGAGGAGGCGATTTACAATTGCCACCTCCTGCAAGCCGAGGAACCGGAAAGCCACTATCTGAAAAAAGTAACTGCGCAAGCACTCTATGGCCTCAGCACATACAAGAATGCACGACGGTTCTCAGAGGCACATTTGGATGCCGATGATCACCAAGGCGAGCTGCAGCAACTCATTTATTTCATCGAAATGGGCGACGGTGAGTTTCTGAACGTCGTGGCGGTACATGAAGCGTGGAAAACGTATCTGGCAGACACAACCGACCACGAATTGCAAGCTGTGGCGGCCGCGCTGCTTGAGCAGCTCTTCCAAAAGCATCGCAGCACCACCGAGTGGCTTGCCCACGAAAAACCAGCCGCCATGCCCCCACGCATCGACAGTCTGCTGGAAACAAAAATGCGCTGGATTCAAAGTAGAGGTGACACCACCGCCGTGGAGGTCGTGGAGGAATCGGAAAACGAGGAGGACGATGAGGGCAAAGAGAAGGACTCCGACGTCGAAAACAATTTCTTGGAATGGGCATTGACTGACCTGTTTGCCGATGATCGATTTGCCGATGCGTGGGCCGCACAGATCGATATCGCTGCTCAGATCGATGATGAAACCTACCACAGTGCCCACCAACTCAGGGAAATGACCCGGCGTGAACGACTGCGCGGCATCCACCTGGGCATCGACAAAATTGTACTCGTGCAGCCGATTTATAAGAGTGTCGATCGCCGAGACGAGATTCCCGTGCAATACATCGCCTCAGAGGCCTCTCTCGAAACCTACAAAGAGATCCTCGCCGAGATGGCCACGCGCAACGATGTGAAATACGAGTTCCTGGAAAACCGCAATCTCGAGGTTGGCGACGTGGGCCAATTCAACGATGTCTCGACCATGCTGCTCTGGTTTGGCGACCACCTCAACGGCTCCGATGACAAAATCCACTTGGTCAATTTCAGGCAAGACGAAGCCAATGCGATCATCGAGCGTTTTGGCACCAAGTATTTCGCGTGGAATGCCCTTATACAAGTCACAGATCGCATGGATTCCTGGACGCGCATGTCATGGCTGGCGGTCGGCTGCGGTATATTCCCGCTCTTGCCGCTCGCGATTTACAAAATCGCCAAGCCTCTCAAAACCACCTTGCTGGTGACACTCGTCTTCGACTTGGAGCGTTCAGAGGCGATTTGGGAAGATTACCGCATCTTGAAAGCCAACGATCAACCGGCTGCCGTGCGTTCTATTATGTATGACAAATTCAGCCAAATCCACTGACCCATGAGAGGCGCACACCGTTTCATCCTCGTGATCGCACTCATGGCCGTGACTTGGACGGTTCGGGCGCAGGCACCCGGCTTCCTAGGCCGACGCTACGCCGTGAGCTACAACTGTTTTTTCATGCCAGCGAGTCCCAGTCATTATGGCAGGGGCCAATCGAGAAATTATGCTGGCAACGACGGCTTCTATTTCAATGTCTCGCATTTGGCCACGGTAGAGCGCACCATGTCCAGGCGCAGCGTCATCGGTCTAGGAGCCTCGCTCATGCGTGCGGGAGATCCAAGGTCACGCAATTTTTACAGGACTGAGTATGGGCGCTCCAGCATACAATGCTTAGGCATCGTATTTACCTCCAAAATGTATCCCTTTTTGTCCAAAGGCTGGATCGCACCCCTAGGACCCTATTTCAGATTTGACTTGTCCTACCTCTCCGCCAAAGGTGATTTCGAAGGCAGAAACGCCACCTCACGGGACCAAAGGCAGCACAATGGAATCGCGATTGCCCTCGGGGTGGGTGCCACGAGTGTGATCAAGGGTCGATTGTTGATGGACTACGGTGCCAGAATCAGCTTTACAGACTTGCCTACGGCTGCAAATAACTACAATACATTGGAGCAGGAAGATGCCCGCATACTCTTCGCGACAGACCTCATCAAGTTTTGGCTTGGTCTAGGTGTCTTGTTGGGGAAATAAGCCCAGGGTCGCCGATACAGTCCTACTGCCGATAGGCATAGGATTGCAAATCCGCGATGCCATTGTGCACCTGCTGCTCCCATGCAGACTGCGCCTCGCGGTCTAGGCTATGGCGCGTTTCGACATCGTACCGCGCCTCAAAAGCGCGCCATTCCTGCGTGAGCGCGGCCACCTCGGCGCGTACCGCGTCGTCGGTGAGCCGGCAGGCATCGGGCATGCGCTCAAAATGCCTGCGCATCTTGCGGGCATGCAACTCGGCGATGTCGAAATGCAATTGCTCATGTGCGAGCAGGGTTGCGCTACGGTTTTCTTTTTTCCAGGAGCCGTCTTTGTCAAACCGCGCTACGACATCAAACTTGAAATGGCCGTGGTCGCAGGCCCAGCTCATGTGCAAGGTCGAGCGTACCCATGCCTTCATGTTGCTGTTGGGATCGATTGGACCAGAAAAATCTTCCCATGCCAGGCGTTCTTCTGCATTCCATTCCAAATATTGCCCGTCGCTCCCTAGGAGCAACAGACAGCTCAGCAGCAGCAGTGCGATCGTCTTCATCATAATTGTAGAATGCATGGACTGGCATTTTGATACAATACGATTTCAAACACCTCGCTGCCGAGGTTTTGCAATACCAAAAACGAGCATTATCCTACATGGTCCCACGGCCTTGCATCTGCGATCATTTCGGGATGCATTTTGGGTCATTCGATGAAATTCATATATACATAAGTAGCTAATTATAAAGTAATTAGATAAGCATATTCCGCAAGCAAAAAAAAAGTTAAAAAAATTTGAACATCAGGCGAACATCTCCGTATGAGCAATCAAGATTCTTTCCGCAAGGGATAATCCTATTTCAAAATCTTACGGCTATTGAACTATCTGAACCGCCTCGGGCGGCGGGGATTTTTTTGCACGGTGTCAACCCATTCGTCACAATATTTCTATGTGTTCACGTTACGCGCTTTTGCTTTCCATTGTGCTCGTCGCCTTGCTGGCTGGCTGCACAAAAAACATCCGCCTCAAAACCTATCCCAAAGACCAAGTCTCGATGACAGCGTCCTTGGAATTTGAATTTGAAGACTCGATCGCACCGAGCGACTCAGTCGGCAAATGGACCACGACCCAATACCTCACATTTACGCCTGCGGTCGTAGGCAGCTACAAATGGATACGCCGCGACCTGCTCACCTTCATCCCACTCAACAATGCCCTGCCCGCATCCACCAAAATCACCGCGACAGCCAATCCGGCACTCTTTTTTGGAAAAACGGGCCGCCTGAGTCCTGAAAATATCGAGTTTCATACGCCCTACTTCAAAGCTACCAGCCTCACCTCGTCGTGGTCTGAATATTATGGTGGTGAGGTATCGACCCCGATCGACCTCAATCTGCAATTTGAGTACCCCGTCGAGCCTGAGGACTTGCGCAGCCACCTAGAGGTGTATCGCAATGGAAATAAAGTCGAGAACCTCTCCTTGTACCACTACTCGGCCACCACAGAGTTTGACATCCATGCCGACCTCGGCACCCTCCAAGGTGGCACGCAACGACTGGAAGTGCGCCTGAAACCCGGTCTGCAATCCAACATCGGGCACTCCCCGCTCACCTCGATGCAAATCCTCTATGATACCCTCGCACCCGTCTCTGAATTGTCGATCCAAGCCGTGAACGAGGTCTTCAACGATGGTCATTTCGAGATCCATGTGGAAGCAAATCAAGGCATTGCGAGCAAGGCAGCAGCCACATACATCAGCCTCGTTCCCGATATGCCCTTTGACCTGCGCAACGATGGCAAGACGCTCGTGATCGTCTCAGATTTCAGGCCGGGGGCCAAATATGGGATCGCATTTCGCAAAGGGATGCCTGGCGTCGCCGGCGGGTCACTGCCATTGGATTTTACGACCTCGATCACCACGCCCAAACTCAAACCCTTCGTTCGCTTTGCAGACGACAAGGGCCACTTCCTCATGCGCAATGGCTTTGAAAACATCAATGTAAAGGCCACCAACGTGGGCATGGTCAAGGTAAAGCTGTATGAAATCTATGAAAACAATGTGCTGCAATTCATCAAATCCAACAGCAGCGACTTCAGAGGCTACAACTATTTCGACAGCGAAGACGACTATTATTATGGCGACGACTGGGGTTACCTCAGCATCGACGACATGGGTGCGCTCATCCATGAAGACACCATATTGGTACCCAAGGCCGCCGAAAATGAAATCATCAATGTGCCGATCAAGCTGGAAAAACAATTTCGCAACAAATTCAAAGGCATCTTTGCCATCCAAATCGAAAACGATGAAGGCGGGCAGTTTCTAGAGGACTACAAAATCGTCTCGCTCAGTGATCTCGGCATGATCGCCAAATGGAACGATGACGATCTGCTGGTCTATGTAAATTACCTCTCGTCGGCGCAGCCTGCGGTCGGCGCAGTTGTGAACCTCATCTCCAATACCAACCAAGCCTATATGACAGGGACCGCGGATGGGGCTGGCGTTGTGAAATTTCACAATGTGGGCAGCGAATGGGATGCACGCACATTTGTGGCACGCATGATCACCGCCCAGACAGCCAATGATTTCCAATTTCTGGACCTCAACCGCACTGAGATCGACCGCGATAGATTTGACATCGAGGGGAAATCGCGGGTGAAATATGATATCTTCTGCTATGGTGACCGCAACCTATACCGCCCGGGCGACACGATGTATTTCAGTGCCATCGTGCGCAATTGGGATTATTCCACGCCCAAAGGGTTGCCGGTGACCATCAAGCTCCAAAACCCCGAAGGCGGCACGTTGGAGGAAATCCAGAAAAATACAAACGACAAGGGCGCGATCGAACTCATGTTCCCCGTCGATGAACGCGCACGCACAGGCACATATTATGCAGAGGTATCGGTCGGCATTGATGAGAATGTCTCTGCTTCCTATGATTTCCAGGTCGAGGATTTTGTCCCCGACAAAATCAAGGTGCGGCTCGGGGGCCTGCAACCGAGCGGCAAGCCAGGCGACACGCTGCATTTTCCGCTGGAGGCCTCCTACTATTTTGGCGCAACTTGCGATGCACATGACTACGAAATGAAATATCGCCTGGTCTATGCCGACTACAGCTCCAAAAGATTTCCCCTCTTTGATTTCAGTGAAGAAGACATCGCCGGGCAATATGAATGGGGTGAAGCAACGGGTGTCCTCAATGCACTGGGGCGCGACACCGCAACCTATATTGTGCCGACCGACCTGCGCGGCGCTGGCATCTTGATGGGGACAGCAAGTGCGACGGTTTGGGACAATACTGGGCATACCGTGCGCGCAGGAAAGACGTTCTCCATTTCATCTCGCCCGCATTATCTGGGCTTGCGCGAGCATGGCCGTTACTTCAACATCAATGACCAATACAACCTAGAGTATGTCGCCGTGAACTATGGCGACCAGGCCGTCAGGGATCTCAAAATGGAGGTGAAACTCGTGCGGTTTGATTGGAAGCGCGCGATGCGCAAGGAGTCCAGCGGATTTTATTATGTCTCTGAAAGTGAGGCCATCATGGTCAGGCGAGACACCATCACGCAACGTGGCGACCTCAATCGCTTTGCGATGCAGTTCAAGGACGCCGGCAATTATGAACTTACCATCACGATGCTCGATGGAAGCGGTAGCAAACGCACACAGTTCAGTGCCTATGGGCTGTCTGCGGCGACGGCGACCTCCTTTGGCGTGAGCCGCGAGGGCACGGTCGCCATCAAATTTGACAAAGACGCCTACAAGGTCGGTGAAAATGCGCGCATCCTGCTCACTGCGCCATTTTCGGGGCGCATGCTCGTGACCCTAGAGCGCGACAAGGTACATGAATACCGCTATGTAGATGTGCAAAACAATGCTGCAGAAGTGGTCTTCCCGATCAAGGAAGGGCACGTACCCAATATTTGGGTCACAGCGACACTCTTTCGCCCGCAACGCAACAAGGGGGCCTTGCCATTGACCGTCGCGCACGGCTATGCTGGCGTGAAAGTCGATCATCCGGCGCGCCGCATTCCCATCAAGATCACCGCACCCGAAATCATCAAACCCGGGCGGATGCAAAATATTACAGTGCAAGCCAAGCCGGGCGCCAAGCTCACGGTTGCCGTGGTCGATGAAGGCATTCTCGCCGTGAAACATTTCGAGTCCCCAGACGCCTATACCTATATGTACCAAGCGCGTGAACTTGAGGTGCGCAGCTTTGACATGTATGAATTCTTGATGCCCGAGGTGCCCTCCTCTGCCATGGCGACGGGTGGCGACGACATGGGCGAATGGTCATCGTTTCCCCACATGAACCCGATCCGCAACAAGCGTTTCCGTCCATTTGCCTATTGGAGCGGGATCAAGCAAGCCGATGGTGCCGGCCGCGTCACCGTCCAAGTGCCCTTCCCCGACGACTTCAGCGGCCGTGCCCGCATCATGGTCGTCGCCTACGACGGTGCCCAGTTTGGCAACGGTGACCAAGGCATCACCGTGCGCAACGACTTGGTGGTCATGGCAGCCATCCCACGCTTCCTCACCGCAGGTGACTCGCTGCAAATGCCGATCAACCTGATGAACATGACCGCAAAGGCCGCGACGACCAAGGTGAAAATCACCCTCGAAGGCCCCCTGAAACTCAGCAGCCTCGCCATGCAACAAATCGAGGTGCCTGCCGAGGGCACGGCCGTCCTCAATTTCGGACTCAAAGCCCTCAAAGCGGGCGTCACCAGCATCCTGATCGAAACCGAAGGCATCGAGAAACTGCGCCAACGCGTCGAGTTGGCAGTGCGACCGCCCTCCCCCATTGTTTCTGAAGGTGGCAGTGGCATGATCACTGCTGGCAAGTCGATCACCATCGCCCTCCCAGCCGGGTTTGCCCCAGAGTTGCAGCAGACGATCCTCGCAGTGAGTCCATTTCCCGCCTTGGAATTTGGCGATCAGCTCGATTATTTGCTCAACTATCCCCATGGCTGTCTCGAGCAGACCGTCTCAGCAGCCTTTCCGCAGCTCTATTTTGCCGACCTCGCCGAGCTCATCGCCCCCGACAAATACAAGGGCAGCAATGCCGTCTATCACGTGCGCCAAGCGATCAAGAAGCTGGAATCCATGCAGTTGTACAGCGGAGGATTTTCTTATTGGCAGGGTGGCGACGGTTACGAGAGTCGCTGGGGCAGCGTCTATGCCACCCATTTCCTCATCGAGGCACGAAAGGCTGGCTATGCGGTGCAAGAAGATGTGCTGAAGCGTGCGCTGAGCCATATCCTTGAAATGGCAAAAGAAAATACCTCCTTTACCTATCATTATTCGCTCAACGGCCGGAAACTGAGCGGAGAAAAGGCGAGCAAGGAACTCATCTACAGCTTGTTTGTCTTGGCACTCGCGCAGCAGCCAGATTTGCCGTTGATGAACTATTACAAAAATCACCGCGAGGCCCTCACGACCGACACGCAATTTCTCCTCGGTGCCACATTTGCCATCGCCAAGGAACTACAAAGCTTCGAGACACTGCTCCCCAAAGACCAAAGCTTGGTACAGCCCGATCGCCTCTCGGGCGGCACATTTGACTCGCCAATGCGCAGTGCAGGTGTGATGCTCAATGCCTTGGTCGAGGCCGACCCCGGCAATCCGCGCATCCAAGGGCTGATCCAGTACATTCGCGCACACCGCAGCGACTTGCGCAACACACAGGAAAACGCTTGGGTATTCCTCGGACTCGGCAAAATGGCCCGCAACGGCAAGGCTGGCAATCTGCAGGCCGTGCTGCGCAACGGCAACGAGACCTTGCTCACCTACAGCGGCGAAAATGCCCGCACCCTCAACAACAACCTGAGTGGAAAAACCCTGACCATCACGGCGACGGGCAAGGGAGAAGCCTATTATTACTGGAAGCTCAGCGGCATCCGCAAGGGGGCTGGCATCCAGGTGCCCGACGTGGACAAGGGACTTACCGTGCGCCGCACATGGGTCGATGTCGGTGGGCAACCCGTCAAAAATCCCGTCTTTCACATCGGCGAACTGGTGGTTTGCCGCATCAAGATCAGGGCAGCGCAGGCCGTGGACAATGTCGTGATCAGCGACATGATCCCTGCTGGTTTTGAGGTCGAGAACACACGGTTGACCAACGACGACTATTCCTGGATCAAAGACCTGGGTTA
Organism: Bacteroidota bacterium; assembly: GCA_031415375.1. GTDB lineage: Bacteria > Bacteroidota > Bacteroidia > J057 > JADKCL01 > JADKCL01. Next base: position 18,490 of record JANORP010000193.1, read on the forward strand.
TACACCCGACAACCTCGACATCCGCGACGACCGTGTCAATGTCTTCCTGTCGTTTGGCGCAGCCGAGCAACGCGAGTTCAGCTACCTCGTGCGGGCCGTGAACCTGGGCAATTATTTGCAGCCCGCCATCACAGCAGAAGCGATGTATGACCCCACGATCCAATCGATGCACAGCGGCCAAGTCGTGCGCATCGTGGACCGAGACGCCATCATTCCGGGCCGCACGGCCTACGCCATAGGGGGCAGCGGCAGTCGCAAAGACAGCCTCGCCCAGCAAAGTGCCAGCGCAGCCGACAGCAACTGTGGTTCCCTTTGGGAGCGCTTCAAAAACAAGTACAACCTATGATGCGCCCAGCGACACAGCATTTTTGGTGGATCCCTCGGCCGGCCAAAATACTGCGGCCCAAACGCTTGCGACAGGCGCTGGTCTTCGGCTTCCTCGGATTCATGCTGCTGGACCTTTTCTTTCCATTGCCCGCAGGGAAACCTTATAGCCCGCAAGTGCTGGCCCGCGACGAGAGCTTGCTGCGCGCCTACCTGAGCCCCGATGACAAGTGGCGCATGGAGGTGAAACTCGACGAAGTGCCCGCAGAGCTGCCTGCAGCCATGATCGCCAAGGAAGATCGCTGGTTTTGGTACCATCCTGGCCTGAATCCATTGGCCATCGGGCGCGCGCTATGGGCCAATGTGCGCACGGGCGAGCGGGTCTCGGGGGCGAGCACCATCACGATGCAGGTGGCACGCATGCTCGAACCCAAGCGCCGCACACTACTGGGCAAGGTGCAGGAGGCTTTTCGGGCATTTCAGTTGGAATGGCACTATTCCAAAACTGAGATCTTGGAGATGTACATGAGCTACCTGCCCTACGGCGGCAATGTCGAGGGCGTCAAGGCGGCTTCCTACCTCTATTTCGAGCGCCCTCCCGCCCAGCTGAGCCTCGCCCAATGCATGTTGCTCACGGTCATCCCCAACCGCCCCAATTCCTTGCGACCTGATGCGGCGGGTGGGGCAGCCCTCGCAGCCCGCAACAAGTGGCTGCGCCGCTTTTCCAAAGAGGGCATCTTCCCGCAGTACCAGCTAGACGATGCCCTAGGCGAGGCGATACCGGTGCACCGGCATACCCTCGCGTATGCTGCACCACAGTTTTGCCAAGCTGCAAGGCATGACAAGGCCACCACGCGGGTCGTGACGACCTTGGATCCGCGCATGCAGGGCTTGAGCCAAGGCCTGCTTCACAACCATGTGACCCGCCTCAAAGGCGCTGGCATCACCAATGGCGCGGTGCTCGTCGTGGACAATCGCACGATGGAGGTCATGGCCTATTGCGGCTCATCAGATTTTGAAGACAAGTCGGCAGAGGGCGAAGTCGATGGTGTGCAAGCCGTGCGTTCGCCAGGCTCGACCTTGAAGCCGTTTATCTACGCGATGGCCATTGACCAAGGGCTGCTCACACCACACATGAAGGTGCTCGACATCCCCACGGAATTTAGCGACTTCTCTCCCGTGAACTATGACCGCAATTTCAGAGGCGAGATCGACGCTGCGGAGGCGCTGCGGTATTCCCTGAACCTGCCCGCCGTGCGCTTGCTCAACCAAGTCGGCATGCAACGGTTTGTGCGCGCGCTGCGGCGCGCGGGCTTCCAGAGCATCGACCGTCACCACAAGGAGCTCGGTTTGTCGCTGGCTTTGGGTGGATGTGGGGCCACCCTGGAGGAACTCGTGCGTGCCTACGCTGCACTCGCAAATGGCGGGGTGCTGCAGGCGCTGCGCATGCGGCGCGGCGCGGCTCCTGCCGAGGAGGGCCTGCGTGTATGCAGCCCCGAGGCCGCCTACATCGTGAGCGACATCCTCTCGGGCATCCAACGACCCGATATTCCCGCCACGTTTTTGGGCAATAGCAAATTGCCCAAAGTCGCCTGGAAGACGGGCACTTCATTTGGCAGGCGCGATGCCTGGTGCATCGGCTACAGTCCCCGCTATACCATCGGGGTATGGATGGGGAATATGAACGGCAAGCCAGTCTTGGAGATGTCGGGCAGCAAGACGGCGGTGCCATTGGTGCTGGAATTGTTCAATGTCATCGATTATGATGCTGGCAAACAATGGCTGCAAGCGCCCCCGCGCATCCGCGAGCGCTTGGTGTGTACAGACTCGGGCTTGTTGCCCCAAGCTAGCTGCACCCATCTGTGCAAGGACCTGGCAATTGCTGGCGTCTCGCCACAGCGGTACTGCGACCGCTACCGCGAGATCTTTACAGACTCCAGCGAAACCGTCCAATACTGCACAGCATGCCTGCCACCGAACGGATTCATCAAGGGCCGATATGCCATGCTAGCACCTGATCTGGCACTGTGGATGGACATGAATCAGCTCACGCATCCGATGCCGCCGCGCCACAACCCCGATTGCGGCGGGGTGTTTCACGGCGCTGGCCCCGAGATCCATTCACCGACCAAAAACCGCACGTATTATGTGGAAAAGGGTCAAGAGATCATGTTGCAAGCTGCCCCCGAGGCGAGCATCCAAATGCACTATTGGTTTGCCAACCAGCGCTATCTTGGTGCTTGCACGGCGGGCGAGAAGCTCTTTTTTGCGCCCGAGAATGGGCCCATCGAGATCACCTGCATGGACGACAAAGGCCGCATGGGCACGATTCAGTTTGAGGTCGAGGTGATTTGATGCATGGGGCTAGTGCCCATGTGCATCGTGCCGTGCAGGGAGACGCAACAATCGTCGCTGCACAAATCGCTCCAAAAAGTGGTGTACTGGTGTGAGCAATAAGGCGAGGCCGAGGTTGATGAGGAATTTCAAGGCAGGCTGCCCTTGGGCAATCGGCTCGGTATAGGGGTCGATCAAGACCAGCGCAAATTCAAACACCACCAGCAATGCCAGGAATACAATCGCAAACGCAAATTTGGGCGGCACGCGCAGAAAACCCAAGACCAGCATCCCGATGAGCAAAAAGATCACAAATCCGCTCACGAGGCTGTATTGCAGCCGGTCGCGGCGGATCGCATTTTCTTGGGCGATGCGGTCGGCGGCTTGTTTTTCCTGTGTCTTGATCAGCTTATCTTTTTCAAACTCGTACTTCAATTCACTGCGAATGAGGGAATTTCGATTTTCTTCGCTTTCGACGCTGTCGCGCATCACCAAATAGAGTTCGTGCATTTCGAGCGCCTTGCGGTCTTGCCCGAGGCCCTTGAAGGCTGAATAGAGGCTGTAGGCTGCATCACGCACGTTGGGTACCGACTCGATGGACTGGGCGATTTCCAAGGAGAGTTGCATAGAGGCAATGGCTTCAGCAGGCTGATTCATTTTCAAGCTGATACGTCCCATGCGGTTGAGGACCATCGATAGTCCCTCAGCATTTT
>JANORP010000194.1:0-31677 GCA_031415375.1 Bacteroidota bacterium
GGTTGGGATGCTGTCAAGAGCCATAGCCAAGCGCAATACAAAGAATATCTGGCCCTCTACATCAATTTCAAGCGCAAAGTGCTAGAAGCTGGTGCCAACGGTTTGCAAAACTCAGACGCATTCAAGACCGAGTTTGAAGGCTATCGCAAGCAACTTGCGCAGCCCTATCTCGTCGATAAAAGCAGCCAAGACGAGCTGGTACACGAGGCCTATGACCGCAGCAAGCAGATTGTCGCGGCAACGCACATCTTGATCAATTGTAGCCCAGATGCTAGCCCAGATGACACGCTGCGCGCCTACAAGAAGATCCTCGCCTTGCGCGACTCAGTCGTCACTGGCGGCAAAGACTTTGGCGACATCGCCATGCGCCACAGCACAGACCCAAGCGCCAAAACCAACAAAGGCGACTTGGGCTACTTCAGCGCATTTGACATGGTCTATCCCTTTGAAACTGGTGTTTATAATACCAAAGTCGGCGAGGTGTCCAAGCCTGTGCGCTCCAGCTTTGGTTATCACCTGATCAAAGTCTATGACCGCTTGGAAAACCCCGGCAAAAAGACCGTCGCCCACCTCATCATCCGCGTAGGCGCTCAATACACAGCCAAGACAGAAGACCAAGCCAAAACGATGATGGCCGAGATTTACCAAAAGCTCAAAGCAGGCGGCGATTGGAATGAAATGTGTGAAAAATATAGCGACGACCCCAATACCGCCAAAAAAGGTGGTTCCTTGGGCCAAGGTCGCTTGATTCCCGAAATGGAAACCTTCAAGCGCAAGCTGGGCGCCAATGAGTTCTCGGAGCCATTTGTCACCAGCTTTGGCCATCACATCTTGAAGGTCACCGAGGTCGAGGCGATCAAGAGCTTTGAAGAGGCAGCCCCTGAGCTCAAGACGCGCATCGCACGCGACGCACGCAGCACCCTGAGCCGCGAGCGCCTCATCTCCCGCGTGAAAAAAGACTATAACTTCCAGCAGCAAGCCGACGGCATCGCCAAGCTCGTGAAAGCCATCGATGACAATGGCGCTAGTGGCGTCTATACCAAAGGCTTTTGGAAGACAGCAGATTCGCTCTACAGCGCCTTTTACAACCTCCCTGTATATACTATGGGCGAAGGCAATCAAAAGAAGACTGGCACCGTGCGCAACTATATCGACTGGTACATGTCCGTCCACAAAGGATTTGATGGCGCCACAGCCCAGCAAGTGACCGACAAGTTGCTCCCAACCTTCCTTGAACAGGAAGTCCTCAACTATGAGGAGCAACAACTGCCCAAAAAATACCGCGAATACCGCGAGTTGCTCAAGGAATACCGCGACGGCATCTTGCTCTTCACCCTCACTGAAGACAAAGTATGGCGCAAGGCAGTGGAAGATACCACTGGCCTCAAGCAGTACTATGAAGAAAATAAGGCGAAATTCATGGCGGGCGAGCGTGTGGTCGTCACAGAGTATATCTCTGAGAAGCGTCCCATGATCGAAGAGGCCCAAAAGCTGCTTGCAGCTGGCAAGTCTGAAAAGCAAATCGACGAGGAAGTGAACAAGAGCTCCGCGCTCAACATCCGCATTCGCACGCAAAACTATGAGAAGGGCAAAGCAGAGGCTGAGGCCGTAATGTTTGACCATCAGCCAGGATTCAAGAGCGATATCCTAGAATATGGCCGTGCATTCCGCATTTTGGTCTTGCAAGAAAACCTCTCCGCTGGCCAGAAATCATTTGACGATGCCAAGAGCGAGTGCATCACCCAGTACCAAAACCACCTCGAATCTGAGTGGCTCAAGGAACTGGAAGGCAAGTACCCCGTCGAGATCAAGGAAAAGGTGCTCGCCAAACTGTATAAGTGATCGTGCGTCCTGCCCAGCATCTGCTTAATGTGTGCCTGGGCCTAGCCCTGGTGTCCTCAATTGCAGGTTGTGGCGGAGGCACTATGACAGGGAGCAGCGGAGCTGTGGCGTCCTTCAAGGACAAATCGCTCACGCTCGACATGCTCAATCACTACCTGCCCCAAAGTGTTTCGCCCAAGGACAGCGCACGATTTTCAGATGCGTTTGTGAAGCAGTGGCTCAAAGAGCAAGCCGTCATGGACGAGGCGCTCAGTTATGATGCACAGCTGGCTCAAGAAGTCGAGTACAAAGTACAAGACTATAAGGCCAAGCTCATCATGAACAGCTATCAAAACCGCATCATCGAGGAGTCGCTTGACAAAAATGTCTCCAAAAAAGAAGTATTGGCTTTTTACGAAGCTAATAAGCAAAACTTCATCAGTACTGAAAGGCTGTACAACTATTTCTACATCGTCACCACCAAGAGCGACAACGCACAAGTCGGTGATTGGATGCGCAGTAGCAAACCCTCAGACATCATCAAGATGCAAGAGTGGGCCGCCGACAATGCCCTCGAATCCAAGGTCGATAGCGCCTATGCGACCGAAGCAAAGATCGAGATCGTCTCCAAGGGCTATTATGGCAATTTGCAAAAAACAGCCCCGGGAAAATTAATCCGCTGGAACGGCGTTATCAGAGGAGAAAAGCGCTACTACATGTTCAAGATGATCGACATTGTCGAGCCGGGTGCGCCCTTGGCGATCGAGCTCTGCCGCGACAAAATCATCGACTTGATCCTAAACGAGCGCAAAGTGAGTCTCATTGAGAAAAACGAAGAAAGGATTCTGAAAAATGCCCGCTCCAACAATTCTATCCAAGAATAGGTCACACAGGCCGCTACAAGCAGTGCTTGCTGTAGCTTTTTTGCTGCTCGGCTTTCTCGCACCTCTGCGTGCACAAGAGCTCGACAAAGTCGTCTCCATCGTGGGCGAAGACGTGATACTGCTCTCAGATGTCGAGAACCAATATGCTTATTTCATTGCCAATGGGCAAGTTGATGACGGCACGATGCGCTGCCAGATCATGGAAAAGCTTATCATCGAGAAGCTACTCCTCAACAAGGCCCGCCAAGACTCACTCGTCGTGAGCGATGACCAAATCGAGTCTGAACTTGGTCGCAAACTCAACTATTTCATCCAAGGCTATGGCAGCGTCCAAAAGCTGGAGGAAGAGTACAAGAAACCATTGATCGAAATCAAAGCCGATCTCTGGCCAGAGATCAAAGACCAACTCCTCATCGAAAAGATGCGTGAGCAGGTCATCTCCAAAGTCGTGATCACACCACGCGAAGTCAAGAAATTCTTCGCCGCATTTCCTGCCGATAGCCTACCCTATCTGCCTGCTGAGGTGGAACTGTTTCACATCGTGAAACGCCCCATTGCCACCGACGCCAGCAAAAAAGAATCCAAGGCTCGCCTGGAATCCATCCGTGAGCAAATTGTGCGGGGTGAGGGGAGCTTTCAAGACCTCGCCAAGCGTTACAGCGAAGATTTTGGCAGTGGGCGACTCGGTGGTGACTTGGGCGAATTTGGCCGTGGCCGCATGGTGCCGGCATTTGAGGAAATTGCCTTCAAACTCAAGGAGGGAGAACTCTCGCCCGTCTTCCAATCCGAATTTGGTTTTCACGTGATGCAGGTGTACAAGCGGGTCGGCGACCTCGTTTCTGCCCGGCACATCTTGATCATTCCGCGCGTGACCTATGAAGACGAATTGCGGTCAGAAGAAGAACTGAAAAAGATTCGTGCGGAAATCATGGACAGCGACACCCTTACTTTTGAAAAGGGTGCCAAAGAATATTCAGATGACGATGCCTCCAAATCATGTGGTGGCTGCATCAAAAACCCACAGACAGGTGAGTTGCGGGTGCCCCTAGACCTCCTCGACGCAGATTTTTACCTCAAGGTCGATGAGATGAATGAAGGTGACATCACCGAGCCGATGGAGTGGATTCAGCCTGATAACAAGAAGGTTTACCACGTGCTGTACCTCAAAAAACGTATCGCCCCACACATCGCCAGCCTAGAAGCAGATTATCAAAAAATACAAAGTGCAGCGATGCAGGCGAAACAAGCAACGGAATTGGAACGTTGGTTGCTCAGCGCACGTAAGAACATCTTTATCGAAATCAAGGACGCCGACTGCAAGGAAGTTTTAATCAACTGGATTCAATGAGCAAGTACAAAGACGATAAGCAGGCAGCCGACGCGCTCGCCGAGAAATACAAAGCCCTCAAAGCTGAGATTGGCAAGGTGATCGTGGGTCAGGAAGATGTGATTGAGAAACTGATCATCGCCCTGTTTTGCAAAGGGCATAGCCTGCTGGTGGGTGTACCGGGCCTCGCCAAAACATTGCTCATCAGCACAGTATCTCAAATCTTGGATTTGAAATTCAGCCGCATCCAGTTCACTCCCGATTTGATGCCCGGTGACATCTTGGGTTCCGAGATCCTGGAGATCGACGTAGACACCAACAAAAAATACTTCAAATTCATCAAGGGGCCGATCTTCGCCAACATCATCCTCGCCGACGAGATCAACCGTACCCCGCCCAAGACCCAAGCTGCCCTTCTCGAGGCCATGCAAGAAAAGCGCGTGACCATCGCAGGGCAAGGCTACAAATTGGAAGAGCCCTTTTTTGTATTGGCCACTCAAAACCCGATCGAGCAAGAAGGCACCTATCCGCTGCCCGAGGCGCAACTCGACCGCTTCATGTTCAACATTGAAGTCGGCTACCCTACGCTGCAAGAGGAAATCAACATCGTGAAGCAGACCACGAGCGACCGCAAGGTCGAGCTCAAGGTCATTCTCGATCGTGAAGACATCCAAGAGTTTCAAGACCTCGTGCGCAAGGTGCCTGTCACCGACACCGTGATCACCTACGCCGTAAACTTGGTCTCCAAGACCCGCGTCGGCACGCCCGCAGCGCCAGCCTTCATCAAAGACCTCATTACCTGGGGTGCCGGCCCACGTGCATCGCAATACCTGATCCTTGGTGCCAAAGCCCACGCCCTGCTGCGCGGCAAATACAGCCCCGACATCGAAGACGTCAAGGCCGTTGCCATCTCCGTGCTGCGCCACCGCATCGTGCCCAGCTTCACTGCCGAGGCCGAGGGTGTCACGAGCGCCGACATCATCAGGCGCCTGATCAATGAGGCTGGTTGATTGAGAATTATTCAGCGACTTGCTCATTCAGCAAAAAAAAGGCCCACCAGATACAACTCTGGTGGGCCTTGCGCTTATTTTGATGTCATGGACAAACAGGAGGGTAAGACGCTGCGCGGTAAAAAGACACCTTACTCAGGTCAAAGGATGACCCGTTCCACTTAGTCGTGATCCCAGTCACGCCCACATTCGTGCAACCACATTCTGGAGCGGCGATAGCATCACCTGTTTGCATATTTGCACTCTTCACTTCGAGCTTGCGATTGGTGGAAAAATTCCAACCAGCGATGTTGCTCACCAAACCAATATGACCAATAGATGCATTGGTCCCAAGATATCCTGGACTATACACAATGACATCGCGGACACGAGGTGCATTCGTTGCCGTGATCGTCTGCTTGGTCCAGTTTGCATTTGCAACCAGATAATTGGCAAAGGCTTGGGGCTCGACAGACGCTGAGACTTCGAACCCGAGTTTACGCTTTACATAGCGTGTGCACTGGCATGATTCTACGACGGGGTGGGCGACACAACTTGGCGAGACCGCAAGTTGCGCAGTAGGACTCGCGGGTTCAAGGAGTTCTTCCTTGGCGCACGACACGAGACACAAAAGCAAGAGGAGAAAATAATACGAGTACTTCATAAAACATTTTTGTTGAGGATATGTTTTTCTCAACAATACAAATATTGGCCATAAACAGTTGATAATTAGCGTTTTAGTTGCCAAACATGCAACAGATTCAATAAAAATGCGACTAGATGTTGGCAATTCATCTTGAAGATGACCAAATGAAGTCTTGTTATTTGAGGGTTGAACTTGTATGAAATAGATTGATTCGCAATCAAATAGGTTCAAACAATTTGAAACCACATTCTCGTATGGCCAACTTAAAGAATATTTCATTTGGCAAGAAAGAAGCACTTCTTCTTGGACAAATTGTAGGCGAAGCATTTTACGATGGTTTGCTTCCTTCAGTATATGCGATTGGGGAATATACAAAGCAGCGGTTTGAATTTTACAAAATTCACATTACGATCAAGTCTGCGGTAAAACTAGAGAAATGGTCCCTCAACAAGACCTCGCGCGCCGACGAATACAACTTACCCCCAGACCTTTTGATTTCAATCTCCGGCCTTGCCATTGGCAAAGGGATTGATTGCCACCTAATTGACAGTCTCTTCCAAGCCAGTCCTTTGGATACACTTGCTGGTCACGATGTCTCCAGCTATAGATTCTATTGGCTGGGATATGGGAAGCAGGAACCCCGACTACTCAATTTGGACACTTATGATCACCTTGAAAAAAAAGGGAACCTATGGACTTTGCAACATACCGCCAAAGGAACGCAGCGCGAAAAGCGCTACTCTGGTGAAAATCTCATGTCAACCGTAGGAAATCTCTTCCTACAATTGAAAGATGAAAGAGGAAAAGACATGGTTTCCCTTATCGGAAAAGAAGGGCTCGACGGTGAAAATTTTGATTTCATCTCAGGCATCGTATCTGGGTTCATGAACGATACTCATTTCCCATTCGCCAGCATTTGCCTCATTGTACGATCCGAAAATTTCGTGGTGGTCGAAGGTGAATCCGACGAGACGTTCAAGGAGAGAATTGCCAAAGTAAATGCTTATATCGGAGGGTTCTTTCATTCCAAAAACCTTGGGAAGGATCTTATCAAAGGCTCTGGGATTGCAAAAGTTGTGGAAGAATTGGAGCTGGTAAAGGGCCTCTATGGCTATTGGAGGATACTATTTCTGAACAAAAACCAAGACAAAATCGTCGAAGGAGGTCTCCTCTGGGATTTTACAAGCTTTTCCCTTTGGGGAGAACGCCATCGCTACAGTTCCAATTCCTTCCTTTTCAACAATGGAGATCTCACAATTGATATTATCTCCAAAGGTGGGAAATCGGCACGAATACGCACCAATCTTGGAAAAAGAGATGTCGCTACCATCCAAGTGATCGTCTTTTCGATGCTTACAGAGAGCATCGCTGGCGAAATCCAAACCGCTACTTTTATCGCTCAGAAATGTAACGCTGGAGAACAAAAAGGAATCCTCCATGACGATATAGAAACGATTCTCGCTCAATATGATCTTTCCTCCTACAGGCAGTACCTGTTCAGAAACGAGGTGCCGATCAGTCTCTGAGTTTTTTCCTCAAATACCTATGACCTGCATTCCTCAGGAATGAATTTTCAATCCCGATCCCGATTGGAATTGGGAGGACTTGTCATCTTGGCTCCTCCTTCGGCGGACATGGCCCCTGACTGCCTTGCAAAACGCGCCCGCAGCGCTGCCACGAGCCCATTTTGCGCCTTCCTCCTTCGGTGGACGCATTGCTAGGAACCAAAAATCCGCCGAAAAGAGTTGGAACTTATTGAAAATTGATTTCTAAGTAGGAGATCCCGAGGCTACCCGAAACAAAATCGACATTTGTTTCTCATTCACTTACTTTTGCTTTCCAAAATTTGTCTCATGGATCTACGCACAGATTTTCTCGTTATTGGTTCCGGTGTAGCTGGGCTGTCCTTTGCACTCAAAGCAGCGTCGCTGGGCAAGGTGCTCATCATCACCAAAAAAACCAAAGAGGAGAGCAATACCAAATATGCCCAAGGCGGCATCGCCGCCGTGGTCTCCAATATGGACACCTTTGAGTCCCATGTCGCCGACACGCTCGATGCGGGGGACGGCTTGTGCAATGAGGCTGTCGTGCGCATGGTCGTGGAAAATGGCCCCAAACGCGTGCAGGAACTCATTGATTATGGTGCCAAGTTCGACCGCCGGGAAGATGGTACGCTGAGCCTAGGCCGCGAAGGTGGCCACTCCGAGAGTCGCATCCTCCACACCAAGGACGCGACCGGCTGGGAAATCGAGCGCGCCTTGTTGGAATCGGTCACTAAGCACCCCAACATTACCATGAGCGAACACTTCTTTGCAGTGGATTTGCTCACACAGCACCACCTAGGGCGCTACCTCAACCGTGGCACGCCCGGCATCGAATGCTATGGCGTCTATGCCCTCGATGTCAAGGCTCACCAAGTCGTGCGCATTCTCGCGCGCGTGACCATGCTCGCATCCGGCGGCTGCGGCAACGTCTTTGACGCGACCACCAACCCAAGTGTGACCACTGGTGACGGCATCGCGATGGTCTATCGCGCCATGGGCCGCGTTGCCAACATGGAATTCCAGCAATTTCACCCGACCTCCCTGTACGAGCCCGGCATGCGGCCCGCCTTTTTGATCACCGAGGCCATGCGCGGCGCTGGGGCCATCTTGCGTACCCAGTACAACAAGACGGCCTTTATGGAAAAATACGACCCACGCAAGGACCTCGCCCCGCGCGACATCGTCGCGCGCGCCATCGACAACGAAATGAAACTCTCAGGCTCGGAATTTGTCTATCTCGACGCCACTCACATCGACCCCAAAGAGTTGCATGGCCACTTCCCCAACATCATGGAGAAGTGCCTGAGCAAGGGCATCGACATCACCAAAGACATGATCCCCGTGCGCCCAGCGCAGCACTATACCTGCGGTGGCGTGCTCATCGACATGCAGGGACACACGAGCATCAACCGCCTGTATGCCCTCGGTGAGGTCACCAACTCGGGTCTGCATGGTGCCAACCGTCTCGCCAGCAATTCCTTGCTGGAAGGCATTGTCTATGCCCACAACATTTTTGAGGCCGTGAAAGGCAACTGGGCGCAACACGAATTCCAAGAAGCCATCCCTGAATGGAATGAGCAAGGTGTAGAGCGTACCGAAGAGTGGGTGCTCATCTCCCACAACTTCCGCGAGGTGCAGTCGCTCATGACCAACTTTGTCGGCATCGTGCGCAGCAACCTGCGCCTAGAGCGCGCCGAGCGCCGCATCAAACTCATCTTTGAGGAAACAGAAGAGTTTTACCGCCAGACCAAAGTCTCCCCCGAGCTATGTGAATTGCGCAACATCATCACCTGTGCCTACCTCACGATCAAGTGTGCCAAGATCCGCAAGGAAAGCCGAGGCTTGCATTTCACCACCGATTACCCCGAGAAATTGGCCCAGCCCTACGATACGGTTCTGTAAGCCCTGCATCCGATGCACCGCAACAAAAACCCCCTGCATGTCGTCCATGCAGGGGGTTTTGTCTTTGGGAAACGGCGTGACGATCAATCCACCACGATCTTCCGGGCGACTTTCTGACCTTCAGAGATCACCTGAAGCAGATAGGTGCCCTTGGACAATGCGCTCAAGTCAAGCGTCTTGCTCCATTCCCCATAAGCCAGATCGCCCGTGTGGCTCCACACCTGCTTGCCCACAAGGTCATAGATACTGAGTGCGACGTTGCGGTCACGTTCCAGATCCAATGCCACTGTGAAGCGACCATCGTTGGGATTGGGATAGACCGTGAGGCCAAAATCTGTGAGGCCAGCCTGCGCGGTCCCTACAAAAATGAAGGGATACACTGTCGAGATCGCATCGCAGCCAAAGGCATTGGTCACCATGACCGTGTAGTTGCCGTTTTGGGTGCCCGTGAATGTGCTGGCATTGGCACCGGGGATCGGCGTGCCATTGAGGAACCATTGGTAGGTGGCCAATCCACTGGCAGTGCTCAAGGTGTTGCCGGTTTGGGTGATGACGGGCACGACGGGCAATGCGCCCACAACGACCAGCATCGAGGTGGCGGCTTGGCAACCATTGGCATCGGTCGCTGTGACGCCATAGGTGGTATTGCTGGCTGGCGAAACATTGATGCTCGGCCCAGAGAAGAAGGTATCCCAGAAATAGGTCGCCCCGCCAGAAGCTGTCAAGGTGATCGTGTCACCCACACACATCGAGTCTGGCCCGGTGATCGCTGGCGTCGGTAGTGCGTTCACGACCACGGCTATGCTCGTAGCGTTGGTGCAACCATTGAGGTCGGTACCTGTGACCGTGTAGGTCGTCGAGCTACCGGGCATCACCGAAATGAGCGCCGTGAGGTCGCCCGTGCTCCAGACATAGTTGCTGGCACCCGTGCCGAGCAGCAGGGTCGAGTCCTCTGCGCAGAGCGTGTCACTGCCCGTGATGGTGATCGTGGGCAATGCATTCACAAAAACAACCTGGGAGGCACTTGCGGCGCAAGCATTGTTGTCGGTGACGGTGACGACATAGGTCGTCGCCACGCTGGGTGAGACGTCGATGAGGGCTGTGAGATTGCCTGTGCTCCAGCTGTAGCCAGTGCCGCCGCTCGCGAGGAGCGCCGTCGTATCGCCGTCACAAATCGTGTCGATCCCTGTGATCGTCACGATCGGCAAGGCATTCACGACGATCTGCACAGAGTCGGTGGCCAGGCAACCGAAAGTGTTGATGCCCATCACATCGTAATATGTGGTGAGGCTAGGATTCAATGCAACCAGTGCGGTCGTGGGGCCATGTCCCCAAGCATAGGCCTGCGCCCCCAATACCAGCACCTGCGTCGTGTCGCCTGCACAAATGGTGTCGGTGCCGCTGAAACTCAAGATCGGCAAGGGATTGACGACGACATTGACTGTGCGGTTGTTTTGACAAGTATTGGCGTCGGTGACAGTGACGACATAGCTGGTATTGGCGGCAGGGAACACCGTGTTGCCTGCCGTGGCAGGCCCATTGCTCCACACATAGCCGGTGCCACCTGCTGCGGTGAGCGTCGTCGTGTCGCCCACACACAAGACCGAGTCGCCACTGATGACCACCGTAGGAAGCTGATTCACTGTCACAGTCCTCACTTCGGTGTCGATGCAGTTGAAAGTGTTGGTGGCAGTCACCGTATAGGTCGTCGTTGCAATCGGCGAAACCGTGTTGGCGGCGATGACGGGTCCATTGCTCCAGACATAAGAGATGCCACCACCTGCGGTGAGCGTGGTGGTTTGGCCCCTGCAGATCGTACTCGTGCCCGTGATGGTCGCCACTGGCAGCGGATTCACGACGACCTGTACGGTCGATGTCCCTGTGCAGCCGACAGCATTGGTGCCTGTGCAAGCATAAGTGGTCGTGGAGCCTGGCGTTGCAGTCACGTTGCTCCCTGTCGTTGCCGACAAGCCCAGCGCTGGGCTCCATGCAGAGCTATTTGCACCAGCGGCGACGAGTGGTGTAGATGCACCTTGACAACGCTGGATGGGTCCTGAAGGAGTGATCCCAACCACGACCTGTGCTGGATTGGTGAGGGTCGTGCTTACCGTGGTAGTCGCACTACCGCCGTCGATCACCGTGACCGTGTAGCTGCCCGCTCCGATGCTCGCAATATCCTGGGTTACAGGGCCATTGCTCCAGGTATATCCATAGCCTGTGCCAGAGCTGAAGCAACCCCAATTGGTCTGTGGCACAGTGCCATAAGCCGAGCCATTCACGCGGCTACCATGGCGGCCATTGCCAGTGCGGTCAAAGAGAAAACTGCCCGAGCCCTCGTTCATGCTGTAATAGGCAACCAAGTTGGCCCAGTTGGGGTGGGAGGCATTCACGCTCATGCAGCCCGAATAATTGGCAGTAATCGTGGCCAATGGCAGGGGCGTATTCCAGATGCGCAATTCATCAACCTGCCCGTCAAAGTGCTGGGAGGCAATCAAGTTGCCCGCGTTGCTGTCCCACTCTTGGCCGATGGTGAAAAGCTCTCCAGCAATGGGGATCCAGCCAGCATTGGTCGAGGTGGTCTTGCGCAACACGCCATTGATATACATGTTCATTACATTCCCAGCCGACACCGTCACGACCACATGGTACCAAAATCCGCGGGGAGACGTTCCATTCTGAAATTGATTGCCGACATTTTCATCGAAATAGACAAACTGCTGAAAATCAGGATTGTAGCCGACAAAAAATCGATTGTAGGTTCCCACCTGATTGTTGAATGCAGCGTATAGCCCATCCCCTGTGAGCCATGTGGAGCGCGGCTTGACCCAAGCCTCAACGGTGATGCCGCTGGTATATCCTGCAGCCGCAACCGAATTGGCTGTGCTATAGTCGGAAATCGCACGGTTGTTGTCGAGGCAGATGTTTTGGTGACCGCCGGCAGGTGTCAAGTTGGCGGAGCCGTTGGTACCATTGAAACAGACAGGATTGGTGGGCACGATACTGCCCGCAAGTGTCGGGCTCACCATCACCAAGGTGATGGCGGTATCGGTGCAGGTGCCATTGGTGTTGATGAGGCGAATCGTGCGTAGTCCCGGTACACTGAATGTGTAATTGGGACTTGCGACCGTGGAAAATAGGGTTCCATTGTCTGACCATGCATTGCCTACAATCGCTCCCGTACTGGTGTTGGTAAATGTCACGGATTGACCTTGATTTACATACACCGAGGAAGCTGTAAAAGCAGCATTGATCGGACATTGGGCGCTCAGGTCACTGAAACCTAGGGAAAGTACAAGCAAAAGCAGCAAGCCGCCAAGTGAGCGGCCAAATGGCAGAGAAAATGTTCTTGTCATCATGAAAGTCGTTTAATTTCCGAAAAGGTGCGAATCCTGAGAAAATGGATCGCTTCAGAGGGCATCTAGCCAATTCCGTTCCAAGTTTTCCAATACCAATACTTTCGCTGAGAATCGAATTTCCTACCCTCTTTGAGGTAAATATAAAAATTCCGTGACAATTTGGCGCATAAGTTTGACAGCCACAGCGGCATTCATCGACCAATCCCTTTTGGGGCTGGTCAAACGGGATCAAAAACAGGACGAGATATGGATCTAAATCTTCAAGGAAAACAAGCGATGGTCTGCGGCAGCACCCAAGGGATCGGGCGTGCCTCGGCTGCGGAACTGGCTAGCATGGGCGCGCAGGTGATCTTGGTCGCCCGCGACGAAGCCAAACTCAAAGCGGTCTGTGCCGACCTCTCCTGCCCAGCAGGCCAAACCCATCGCTACCTCGTGGCCGATTTCAGCCGGCCAGCGCAGCTGCGCGATGCGCTCGACGCATTCACCCAGCTACATCCAGAACCGATCCACATCCTCGTCAACAATACTGGTGGCCCTCCCGGAGGGGCGACCTTCTCAGCCGACATCGAGGAATTTCGGGCCGCCTTCAACCAACACCTGGTTTGCAATCATTTGCTCGTGCAGACCTGCCTTGAAGGCATGAAGGCAGCCGGTTTTGGCCGCATCATCAATGTGATCAGCACTTCGGTGAAGCAGCCACTCGACGGCCTCGGTGTCTCCAACACGATCAGAGGCGCCGTCGCCAACTGGGCCAAGAGTCTCGCCAATGAGCTCGGCAGCTTCGGCATCACCGTGAACAATGTCTTGCCAGGTGCCACGGAAACCGAGCGTCTCCAAGCAATCTTGGACGCCAAAGTCCAAAAGACAGGCATCACAGCCGCAGAAGCCGCAGGTCAGATGTTGGCCGCAATCCCCGCCAAGCGCTTTGCCCGGCCAGAGGAAATCGCATTCGCCATCGCCTTTCTCGCCTCTCCATCGGCCAGCTACATCAATGGTGTGAACCTGCCCGTGGACGGCGGTCGCACAAAAAGCCTCTAAGGCAAGCGATGTGATCGATCAGTTAGATTTGCCTATCGTGAAATTCCTTAAATTGCTGCCATGAAGCGCAAATTGCCTCACTACATCTTGCTTGTGGCCTTGCTGGCGACCGTGTATTTATCTGGATGTGGTCTCCCTAGCCCCGCCACAGAGATCTTGAACCCTGTAAAGCCAGCCAGCATGTTTGTGGAGTATGAAGGCCATTTCTGCGATGCATCAGGCAAGGACAAGTTTGCCGTCGGCTACTTTGGCACCGACCCCCTCGATACCTTGGTCTATATCTACATCGTCTGCCACCAAAAGGATACCGTCTATGAAGCGGCCTACCCTGGCAAATGGTTCTTGGAGAATGCTGATGCTGGTACGGACTCTGCCAATGTCGCCCATGTGCATTCAAAGATGCGCGCCTTGGCCGAGGGCAAATTGATGCCTCCCTTAGATTCATTTGAAGTGGCCATCGCTGGCTCGCAGCCTTTGTTTGGCATCGACCTACCCGGCCACTTGCAGTCGGTATTGTATTACTCGCAGGCCGACCACAAGGTACACGAGCTGTACTAGCTCGCGTGACTGTGGATCTAGGCGTTTAGGATACATGGGCGCTATATTCAGCACCCTAGATGAAGGTAAAATATGAAAAAGCTGCAAAATTATATTGGTGGAGAACTCGTCGATGCCTTTGGAGGCCTCTGGATCGACAATGTCGAGCCTGCGACGGGGCAAGTCTATGCACTGATCCCCGATTCAGATGACCGGGATGTGGCGATGGCCGTAGAGGCAGCTACCGAGGCATTTCCCGCATGGTCGCGCATGAGCATCGATGCGCGCTCGGCAATCTTGCACCGCATCGCCGACCTCATCGATGCACGTGTCGAGGAATTTGCGGTTGCAGAAACCATCGACAATGGCAAGCCCATCTCGCTGTCGCGCGACATGGACATTCCACGCGGCTCCGCCAATTTTCGCTACTTCGCCCAAGCCATCACACAGTTTCACTCAGAAACCTACGACATGGGCGACCGTGGCTTCAACTACACGCTGCGCCGCCCGCTGGGCGTCGCCGGCTGCATATCTCCTTGGAATCTGCCCCTGTACCTTTTCAGTTGGAAGATTGCCCCTGCCCTGGCCGCTGGCAATACCGTGGTCGCCAAGCCATCTGAGATCACGCCCATGACCGCCTACCTGCTCTCGCAGGTGTGCATGGACGCGGGCCTACCTGCGGGCGTGCTCAACATTGTACACGGCTATGGGCACAAGACGGGCGCAGCCATCGTGGCGCACCCGCATGTTCCCATGATTTCATTTACGGGCGGCACTGTGACGGGCAAGCGCATCTCAGAAGTCGCTGCGCCCATGTTCAAGAAACTCTCGCTCGAGCTCGGCGGCAAAAATCCCAACATCATCTTTGCAGACTGCGACTACGAGGCGACGCTGGCGACCAGCGTGCGTTCGTCATTTGCCAACCAAGGTCAAATCTGCCTTTGCGGGTCGCGCATTTATGTGGAGCGATCGCTTTACGATCGCTTTGTCAGCGATTTTGTGGCGCGTGTGCAAGCCCTTAAGATCGGCGATCCCCTCGATGACAGCACCGAAATCGGTGCCATCGTCTCTCGGGATCAATTTGAAAAAGACCTCTCCTACATCCAACTTGCCGTGGACGAAGGCGGCACCATCCTCTGTGGCGGCCGACCAGCACCAGCCCCCAACATCCGCTGCAAGGACGGCTGGTTTTTGGAGCCAACCGTCATCGTGGGGCTTGCACCGACCTGCCGCACCAACCAAGAAGAAATCTTTGGTCCAGTCGTGACGATCTGGCCCTTTGACACCGAGGAGGAAGCGATCACCTTTGCCAATGGCACCACCTATGGTTTGGCCGCCTCGCTACATACGAGCGACCTCAAGCGTGCACACCGTGTCGCAGCCGCGCTCGAAACGGGCATCGTCTGGGTCAACAGTTGGCTGGTGCGCGACCTGCGCACGCCTTTTGGTGGCATGAAAGCATCTGGCATAGGCCGCGAAGGCGGCATGGAAGCCCTGCATTTTTTCACCGAGACCAAAAACGTCTTTATTGCGCTGTGACCCATGAGCCTCC
Organism: Bacteroidota bacterium; assembly: GCA_031415375.1. Taxonomy (GTDB): domain Bacteria; phylum Bacteroidota; class Bacteroidia; order J057; family JADKCL01; genus JADKCL01. The sequence continues at coordinate 15,597 of JANORP010000194.1, forward strand.
CGATCAATATTCATGCGCTGCTTACAGGCCAGGTGATCGAATGGGATCGTTTGGAATTCAAAGAGGGCTGGAACCCATTGGCAGTCGGCAAGACGATTTGCGCCTTTGCCAACGACATCAACAATTGGGGTGGCGGCTACATTGTCATAGGTATCAAGGAAGTGAATCACCTCCCAGAGCTTCCTCCCGTGGGCCTCGCCCCTAGCGAAATAGATACCATCCAAAAGGAGTTGATTGCGCTCTGCAACCGAATACAACCCGTCTATTTCCCTGTCTCCGCGCCTGTCAGTTTCCAAGGGAAGACAGTGTTTGTAATTTGGGTCCCCGGCGGCGAATCCAGACCTTATGCTGCACCTGCAGGACTCGGCAAGGAAGCGGGTCGTGAATATTATGTGCGACGGGGTTCGAGCACTTACAAGGCTAGCGGGGAGAATGAGCGCAAATTGATGGAGCTGACCGCCAAAATACCCTTTGACGATCGGATACATCATTCCGCAACGATTGAGGACATCAGCCTGCCGATCCTTCGTTCATTTTTGAAGCGGGTAGGAAGTGAACTCTTTCGTGCCTCAGACAAAATGCCCTTTGCAGATCTGCTACGACTAATGCGCGTCGCCCGAGGACCAGATGAATTCTTGCGCCCAACCAATGTGGGTCTGCTTTTCTTCAACTTGGAACCACATCTATTTTTTAGAGGTGCACAAATCGAGATTGTCATCTTTGAGGATGAGACAGGCACAAATTTCAAAGAGAAAATCATCACGGGTCCACTCGACCTCCAGATAGAAGATGCCCTGCAATACATCCAAAATGCGGTGATCCTAGAGGAGGCCCAAAAGGAAAAGGGACAAATCGAAACCCATCGGTTTTACAACTTCCCGCTCTATTCGCTCAAAGAGATCATCGCCAATGCAGTCTATCACAAAAGCTACGAACGTCAAAATCCTATCGAGATAAGGGTTTTCCCTAACCGGATGGAGATTTTGAGCTATCCAGGCCCCATGCCCCCAGTCACTCAAAAACACTTGCGGGACCAGCAAATTGTCGCGAGGGATTATCGAAATCGGAAAGTCGGCGATTTCTTGAAAGAACTACGCATTACCGAGGGGCGAGGAACGGGTATTCCAAAATCAAAAGCGATCTTGTTGGCAAATGGGTCACCTGAACAGACACTGGAGACCGACGAAGAATGTTCCTTCTTTTTGGTAACAATACCCATACATCCATTTTTTAAACAAGTTGCTGATTCCGACCTGCTCAATGTCTCACTTTCTCCCCGCGAATTGGAGGTTCTTGATTTTTGTAGGACTCCTCAAAGACGAAAAGCAATCTTGGAAATGACTGGACTGAAAAACCAGACAAGCAACTACAATCGGAATATTTTGCCGCTTGTCAAGCGCAACCTATTGGTGATGACCCATGCCGAGCGGCCCAACAACAAGGACCAACGATATTTTACCAATGCTTCTTGCATCCGGTTTCTCGACAGGGTCCTTGGAAAACCATCTTTGCAAGAGGGCGAAGTAACTAAGCAGTAACTAAGTCAGTAACTAAGTCAGTAACTAAGTCAGTAACTAAGTCAGTAACTAAGTCAGTAACTAAGTCAGTAACTAAGTCAGCAACTAAGTCAGCAACTAAGTCAGTAACTAAGTCAGCAACTAAGTCAGTAACTAAGTCAGTAACTAAGTCAGTAACTAAGTCAGTAACTAAGCAGTAACTAAGTCAGTAACTAAGTCAGTAACTAAGTCAGTAACTAAGCAGTAACTAAGTCAGTCGTCTGCCGATATTCCCCTCTTGTCGAAAAATCATCCTATTCCGTCCATAACTCCGCTTCGCAACAAAAAAATCAGCGTAATTTTGGAGAACTAAATGGAGTGTGGCCGGGAAATATTGGGTTGGCGAGAAATGAGGTACATCTGTGCCTTCATTTGGATCGGTTTTGTCCTGCCTGAAGCCCTTTGGTCGCAAACTGGCAACCCATTTCAACCACTTTCTTGTGAATGGGCCTCCCCTAGTGCCAGCCGACTCGCATCGGGTGCTCCAGGGCCGACCTATTGGCAGCAACGCGCCAATTACAAAATCGCCGTCGTGCTTGACGATGTTCGTCAGCGCCTTACTGGCGAAGAAACGATCACTTACTACAACCACAGTCCGCACTCCCTGAGCTACCTCTGGATGCAGCTGGATCAAAATCTGCGCATGCCAGACGCCATGACGCGGCAGACCGAGTCTGCCCGCGCCTACTCCAACGCCAACCAATTTGATCGCCATTTCTTGCAGGAGCCGACCTTTTTGGGCGGATTCCAAGCACTGGAGATCACCAACCTTGGGCAGTCGATGGCACATACCGTCGTGGAGACCAATATGCGCGTCGATCTGACGCAGCCCTTGCTGCCTGGCGACTCGATCATCCTGCAACTCAAATGGGCATATCCCATCAACGATGCCCGCTTGGAGGGCAGAAGCGGATTTGAGTATTTCCCTGAAGACGGCAACCACATCTATGAAGTCGCCCAGTTCTATCCCCGCATGTGCGTCTATGACGATGTCAAGGGTTGGGAGAATACGCCGTTTTATGGGCCTGCCGAGTTTGGCCTTGAGTTCGGCAATTTTGATTGCACGATCGACGTTCCTGCCGACCACATCGTAAACGCCACGGGAACCCTGGTCAATCCTGATGCGGTCTTGAGCAAAGAGCAGGTCCGGCGGCTATCGATGCTGTCGGCCAAGCCCGGGCTTCCACAATTTATCGTGAAGCCCGAGGAGGCCCTACTCGCGCAAAAGAGCAAGGCTACAACCCGCAAAATCTGGCATTTTCAGGCTCAGAATGTACGTGATATTGCCTTTGCGAGCTCCCGTAAGTTCATTTGGGATGCCGCAGAAACCGAGATTGGTGGGAAAAAAGTGCGTGCACAGTCATTTTATCCCGGCGAGGCGATGCCGCTCTGGGACAAGTATGCCACGCATACCATCATCCATACCCTCAAAACCTATTCGGGGCTCACGCTCGACTACCCCTACCCGGTCGCATCGGCAGTCAATGGCCCTGTGTGGGGCATGGAATACCCCATGCTGGCCTTCTGCGGGGGCCGCCCGACATCTTCGGGTTATTATTCCCGACAAGCCAAATACATGATGATCGGCGTGGTGATCCATGAGGTCGGCCACAATTTTTTCCCGATGGTCGTGAACAGTGACGAGCGACGCTGGGCATGGATGGACGAGGGCCTCAACTCATTTTGCCAAATCATCGCCGAGAAAACCTTCGAGCATGGATTTCCCTTGCGACGCGGTGCGGCTGCGAGCATCGCGGATTTCATGCTCACGCGCGACCATCAGCCGATCATGACCAACCCTGAGTCGCTGCGCGACAATGGGGCCATCAGCTATGAAAAGACTGCCATTGGCTTGAATATCTTGCGCAACGAAGTGATGGGGCCAGTCGTCTTTGACATGGCATTCAAGGAGTACGTGCGACGCTGGGCCTTTAAGCATCCAGAACCCGCAGACTTTTTTCGTACCATGGAAGATGCCTCTGGCCACGCCTTGAGCTGGTTTTGGCGCACCTGGTTTTATGAGGCACAACCGATGGAGATGGGCATCAGCCGTGTCAAACATTACCTCCTGAACAAAAACCGTGCTTCCAAGGACTTCATCGATCCCCACCACATAACCTTGCCACGCAAAGGAGCCGAGGTCTGCTATGTCGATGGCTGGCCAGAACTCAAGGATCGCTACAGCGACCAAACCAGTACAAGTGGCGAGAGCAGTGAAGAAATCGTGCAAGACATGATGCGCAACGCGCCGCTCGCAGCCGACACCGTGCGGGCCTACCACGTCTATCAAGTGAACATCGAGCGCAACGGTGGTTGCATTCTCCCGATACAATTGGAGGCGATCTATGTCGATGGCACGCGTGAGCGCTTCAGGCTACCCGCCGAGGTGTGGATGACCGGTCTGCGCAGCTTTGTAAAAGAAGTCTATGCCGACAAAGCCATCTTGGGCTTTGTGCTAGACCCCGAGCACGCCGTGCCAGACACCGACCGCAGCAACGATTTCTTCCCCCGTGAAGAAGCCGTCACCAAGTTTGAAACCGCCGACCTGCGGAAATAAGCACATTCCGATCGGTAGTGCCCGCCTAGGTGACGATTTCTGCGTCCGCAAAAAATACATGTTCAGTTTTCGGTTGTCGTGGGCGTAACCTTGGGGTAATTTTGAGCAAATCTAAACCCTTGACCCCAATGACTTCTCACATAGATGATTTCAGAATGCTGCATTCCCAAGCCAAGCCTTTGCTGCTAGGGAATGCATGGAATGTGCAAAGCGCCCAAATCTTGGAAAAAGTTGGGTTTGCAGCCGTGGCGACATCCAGTGCTGCCATTGCACGCACACTTGGCTACCAAGATGGAGAAGATATGCCCTTTGAAGACTATCTTTTCATCATCAAACGAATGAAAAAAGCCATCCAAGTACCCTTCTCGGTCGATCTGGAGGCAGGGTATGGAGCGACTCCCGCCCAAGTCATAGACAACATCACCCAGTTGTATGATTTGGGTGTGGTCGGGATCAATCTCGAGGATACCTGGGTGGCCGATGGCGTGCGGCACCTACAAAACACGGGGGTATTTGTAAATAAGCTTGCTCGGATCACCGAGGGCTTGGCTGCCAAAAATATAGACATGTTCATCAATGTACGCACCGATGTATTCCTGCTGCGCATGCCCAATGCACTGGAGGAATCCTTGCACAGAATCGAGGCTTATCAGGCCCACAAGATCGATGGCATTTTCCTGCCCTTTGCGATCCATGAGCACGACATCCGAATCGTGTTGGAGCAGCTGCGTGTGCCGCTCAATCTCTTGTGCGTGCACGATCTGCCGAGCTACGAAAATTTGCACCAATGGGGCGTGAAACGCATCAGCATGGGTAGCTTGTTCAATGCACAAGCCTACAAATCCCTCGAAAAAACCGCCGACGAGGTGATCAATGCACAAGATTTCACCATGCTCTTCCAATAAGCTCGCCCTATTCAATTGACAGATGACAGGATGTACCAGGCCATCGTGGAAAAGGATTCGACCTTTGAAGGCGTGTTTTTCACTGCGGTAAAAACGACCGGCATCTTTTGCCGCCCCACCTGCACGGCCCGCAAACCCAAAAGGGAAAACGTCAATTTTTACAGCACAAGCAAGGAGGCCATTTTGAAGGGTTTTAGGCCCTGCAAGGTCTGCAAACCCTTGGAGCTTGCTGGGCAAACACCCGACTACATCCAAGAAATACTTCAGGCACTCGCCCTGGACCCATCCAAGAAATTCAAGGATGGTGATTTGATCCAAAAAGGCTTGGAACCGAGCAAAGTCAGGCGCTGGTTTCTCAAAAATCACGGGATTACATTTCAAGCATATCAGCGGATGTTTCGCATCAACTCGGCCTTCAAAAAAATCCAGCAAGGTGCCTCTGTCACTTCGGCAGCCTTTGATGTGGGCTACGAATCCCTGAGCGGATTCAATGAGACCTTCAGATCAATCTTTGGTGTGGCGCCCAGCAACAGCCGCGCGCAAACCGTCATCAATCTCACGCGGTTGGAGACGCCGCTGGGTACCATGTTTGCCTGTGCGGTCGATGAAGGCATTTGTCTCCTGGAATTTTCGGACCGCAAGATGTTGGAAACAGAATTCAAGATACTTTCTAAAAAATTGAATGCCAACATTCTACAAGGCGATCACCCGCATTTTGACTTGCTGAAGCAGGAATTAGGGGAATATTTTGCGCAGCAACGTCAGGTATTTACCGTGCCCTTGGTGACACCAGGCACCGTATTTCAGCAGGCTGTTTGGGCAGCTTTGCAGCATATTCCGTATGGTGAGACGCGCTCCTACAAAACCCAGGCAGCTATGATCGATCGGCCAAATGCCGTGCGTGCTGTCGGCACCGCCAATGGCATGAACAAGATTTCGATCCTGATCCCTTGCCACCGCGTGATCGGTGACGATGGCGCACTCACAGGCTACGGAGGCGGTCTCTGGCGAAAAAAATGGCTCTTGGACCTGGAATGTAGCCATTCCCTGCCGCCTGCCCACTTGTAACGGCATGGCGTTTACCGATCAGGATTCTCGATCATGTTGCGATCATTGCTCCGCATCAGCCATGCCCCATTTTCGCACGCGTTCATCATCCTCTGCTTTTTTCGTAACATTGGGCTTCTTTTGAGAAGCATGAAAAACTATCGCTGGATCTTGTTGTCGTCTTTGTTGGTGCTGTTTGGCTGCGAAGAGCCTGCGGAGGAGAATGACAAGCGTGAACACCTCCCACTTGAGATTGATCAGCCGCAGGAAAGCAAGCCTGTCAAAATTTCTGAGTTCGAGCAGGAATTTCGCGACTCGGGCTTGGTCGATCTGGAGGAGTACATCCCTGGCATTCGCATCGACCTCAAGTACACGACGACCGACAACTTTGTGCATGCCGATGTCTATGGCGACTTGACAAAATGCTTCATGCGCAAGGAAGCGGCCGACAAGCTCAAAAAAGCGCAGGAATTGTTGCAAAAAGAAAGACCTGGGTATTCGCTCCTGGTCTTTGATGGCGTGCGCCCGTTTAGGGTGCAGCAATTGATGTGGGATTCCCTCCATATCCCCAACAAACGCAACTACCTCGCGCCGCCCTCAGAAGGTTCTGTACACAACTATGGCTGCGCCGCCGACCTGAGCGTAGCCGATAGCCTCGGCAAGGAGCTCGACATGGGCACGCCATTTGATTTTTTTGGGGAATTGGCGCAACCCAAGTTTGAGGGGCAGATGCTCGCCAATGGCAAGCTCAGCAAGGATCAGCACAGCAATCGCCTACTGTTGCGCCGCGTGATGAAAAAAGCAGGCTTCTTTGACATCCAAACCGAGTGGTGGCATTTCAACGCTTTCGGCAGTTCGTCGGTGAAGCGGATGTTTTCCAGATTGCCTTAATCAAGCCTTGGGCTTGAGCAGGAAATTCAAGAAAAATTGCATTGTATCATTGGAGGGCGAGGGGCCGTCGGGACCGTCGATCTGGTATTTTTCCTTGAGCCGCAGGCTGAAGGAGGCATAGACAGAGATGCGCGCCGCGCCTTGGTCATCGAGCACGGGCTCCATCTGCGCTGTGACATCGATGGGCGACTTGATTCCCATGAAATCAAGTTCGCCGCGCAAGGCAAATTGGGTGAGCGTGCCAAAGGCCAGTTTGGGTTGCTCCATGCTGAGCATTTTCTCAAAGGTGAAAAATGCCTTGGGATGCTCGAGCATCGCAATCATTTCCTTGACGTGACTGTCAAGCCCAAAGTCGCCCATGGTGAGCGAAGCGGTCTCGATGCCAAACTTGCCGATCGTGTTTTCAATGTTGGGGCCGTCGCTGAATTCCAGGTCACCAAAAAGGACCTTGATCTCGCCAGCATAGTTATCGACGGGGGCGAGAAAGCTGAAATTGAGTACAGGCGCGCCGGGTTCGACGGGACCTGCAAATTCCCAACTCGTTCCCAGCTTGACATTGGAGGCTGCATTTGCAGCGGCACCCTCGGGTGCCTTCGGCAAGTTGAGGCCGAGTTCTTCCCACGTTTTGGTCAGCGTCTTTGCGGGTACCGGCACCAAACCATCACCCTTGGTTGTGCTGGCAAGCTGCTTGAAGACCTCTGCTTGCAGCACGCCTCCAGCCTCTTCAAGCACTTTTTGCCATGCGGCATAAGTACCCTCAAATGGCTTGTCGAAGCGCTTCATGATGGGCTCGATGCAATTGAACTGCGAATACATCTCGGCGCTGAGGAAAAACTTGCCGTCGGTACCATGGTAGGGATAGAGTGCAAGGTACATCGCGCGGTCGTTGCGCTGGGCCGTAAAAAGTGCCTGCAATTGTGCATTGCTGGCACCTTTGGCGAGGGCCTCCAGACCTGCCTTGTGAAAGGCTGCTTGGTCAAAGCCAGGCGGAATCACGCCGTCGAGCGGGGTGAGCTTGATCGGGGAATAAATGCGTGCGCGTTCCTTTTCCCAGACCAGGACATCATGCTTTTCATTGGTGGCCTGGCCTTGTGGCATGCGGCTCACAGTGCGTACAAATGTGCGCACCTTGTCGATGTTTTGGTAGCGGCCAATGAAGAGCGAACGGCCCAGATGATTTTGAAAAAAGATCGCCGGCGTGAACTTGACCTGCTCAGGAGCGCCCTTGACGATGTTTTTTTCGGTCACGGAAATGCCTTGGGTCTTGGCCATCTCCTTGATCTGCGGCAGATACTTTTCCTTAAAATCCTTTTCGACTGGGTTTTTGGCATCCCCGAGGAAGACGACCATTTCACCACCACCCGCAAAGGCATTCCCTACAAATGCCAGCGCCAACAGGGCCAATGCGCAAAAACGAATCCAACTGCTTTGAAGAGGCTTTTTCATATCTTGATCATACACAATTTTCGTGCTACAAAATAACATGTTGCTACATGTATTGTTTGCCCGGTACCATAAAATTCCCTACTCGATCAGGTATCCGTGCGCACATCGTCCCACTCCTGATCTTGGAATCCGATGAGCCAATTCAAGGCATAGTGCCGTTCATAAACCACACCCGCCTCCATGTCGCCCGGCGTGGGTAGGCGCTTGAGCCTTGCATCCACGACCGCCCAATCGAGGCGATAGATCAAGTCGGCCTGGTCCAGCAGCTCCTCGACACTACGTGCCTGCGCTCCTGCGAGCAGGTTGACATAGCTTTCCCGCTCTCTAATGAGGGTGACCATGCCCGCGACATCGCAGATCTTGTCTGGAAATGCCAATTCTGCTTGGTAACCCAATGCCCACAGCAAGGTGGCCAATCCCTCATACCGCCAGCAAAAATTCACGCGGCTTTGCTGGTCAGGTTCAGGGTTTTGGATGAATGCAGTTTCCTTGGGCGTGAGAAAAGGCGCGATCCCATAGTCGGCCATCACGCGCTGCACGATGGCGTCCTCCAAGCCCTCGCCCTTCACCGCCACGAGCATGAGCGCCAATGCACGTTGGGTCACTGCCTCAGCCGACCTGACCGTGACGGCTACCGCATCCTCGATCAAGGGCAAATGCGGATTGACGGGGACATTCTTTGCTTTGAGGAGCGCCTCTGAACGCTTTTTGCGTGCGAAGGCTTCTGCGGAGTCATTCACGGCACGTGCATCCAACGCCGCATCGACCATGACATCGAGGTCCCCGATGCCCGACTTGCCCGCAAAGTCCATGATGAGGCTGCCCATTTTGTCGAGCATCTTGTTGCCTTCCCAAAAAATGACGGCATCGAGGACACTGGAAACTACAAAGACCACGTCTTCCAAGCCACGCAGGCCCTTGGGTGCCTGCACCTCGATGGCCATGCGGCTGCTGGCGATCTTGGCCATGAGCTTGACATGTAGGTGCGGAATCTCTGGCTCCACCGCAGAATAAACATGCTTGAGCCGCTTTTGCACGTCGATGACTTGCTGCTCGGTGAGCGGCACAAACGTGACCTGAGCCATCGCAAACAATTTGCGGCGGCTCACCGTGATGCGGGTCCAGGTGGCGGACTCACCTTGGACCTCGGTCACCTTGTCGCCAAAGGCGGCCTGTAGCCGGGCTAGCACCTGCGCACGGTCAAGGGAATTGCTGAGGAGGACACAACTGTCTTTGGCCATGTCAGTTAGGAAGTATTAATGTTTCGAGATGAGTTGCCGAGGCAAATTCAGTGAGGAGCGCCACGGCATCTTGCATGGCTGGGTCGAGTCCCGCACTTCCACCAAAGGCGTAAAAGAGCATGAGAAAATTGGAGGTCTCTGGCCGCACCATCGTGCGCTCAGAGTCGCTGGTCGGGGTGCCAAAGGCCCCCCTTGCATCGCGAAAGACGGGAAAAAATTCAATGTTCAGGTCCCCTCGCCCGATAGAGGTGTAGGGTTCATCGGCGCGACCGATGCCGAGGGTCATCGTGCCCTCGATGCGGTCGACGTCCCAGCCGCCGATCGAGTAGCCGTAGCGGATCGAGACGAGGTTGAGCAAGTCCACGACATTGCTCACTTGGTAGAGGCCCTTGCCTTGCAGCACGCGGCGCATGAGCGCCTCGGCGCTCGGGCGGTAGCGGCTCGGCTCCTTGCCCAGTGCCTTGTAGGCATTGCGGGTGTCGGCGATGGCGGGGATTTGGTGAATCTGCTCGACGGTCATCTGCCCAGCCATGGCCTGGCAGCGGGCGTCGATGCGGGCGAGCAACTCAGCCGAGCTGTCTTGCACCTGGATCCGGCACTGAATGCAGCCGAGCTGCATGTCGGGGCAGGCTTGCAGGATTTCGGGGGAGAGGAGGATGTGGTTCATGGTGCCTTGCGGTTTTCCCTTCCGTTTTTGTCAATGTAAAACATTTCCCCTGTCGCGAGGTCACGCACGGGAGCGCCATGGTCGTCCATGAAGACGTAGTCATAGGCCGTGCCATATTTGAGCGGAATGACCTCCTTGCCTTGGTGGTCGATGAAGCCATATTTGCCACCCTTGCCGATCCAGGCGAGGCCATTTTTGAACCCGCAAGCCCAGTCATATTTCATGGGAATGACGACTTTGCCAGTGGTGTCTGCAAATCCATATTTTTCCAGCTGTTCGACGACGACGAGGCCCTCTGAGAAGTTGTCCCAAATGTCGGCATGGGTCTCGCCGACCTTTTGGCCTTGGCGGTTGTAGATGAACCAGGTATTGGCGGCGGGCGTGATGCCTTTGCTGGCCAAGTCATAGGGGTCGAAGGCGGCACAGCCGACATAGCCCCCTTCGAATGTGCCGCTGATGCGGGCAAACTGGAACGGGATGATGACATTTCCTGCGGTGTCGATCACGCCATATTTGTTGTCGCCGACAGCGTTGTCTTGGATGCCGACCCCGAGGCCATCCACGAGCGGGAACAGCTCCTGGTATTTGCCCTTGCCGACAGGCTTGCCAGCAAGGTCGATGAGTGACCAGTAGGCCTGGCCCGCCGCCTTCACGGGGGCGACGCCATGGGCGTAGGGAAAGACCTCATCATAGACGAATCCTGTCATGGCCACGCCCTTGGTGTCGATGAAGGCCATCTGCTTGCCCTGACGGATGGGCAGCCGATTTTGGTTGCAGGTGTGGCCTTGTACCTCCTCGACTTGGCCGCGGTCGATGCGTTTGCCATCACTGTTGACCAAGGCGTAGCCCACGGTTTGCCGAAAGGCGAAGACGCCGCAGCCGCAAGACTTGATTTCGTTTTGGAGCTTGGCGGGCACGACTTCACGGCCGAGCTTGTTGATGAGGCCATAGCCCTCGCCAGTTTTTACGATGGTGAGTCCGCCCTCCATAAATGGCGCTGCTGTTTCATAGCGGGCTGGGATCACGACGGCACCCGTGCTGTCGGTGTATCCCCATAGGCCATTTTCGAGGTAGGGTGAGAGGCGCAATTTGGCCATCGCGGCCTCTTCGGCGGCGGTGATGAGCGGCTTGGTGGTATCGACACCGATGAGTGGCTCTAGGTTGATGGGCTTGCCGTCGGCAGTGGTTTGCTCCTCGCTGCCACAGGCTGCGATCAACAAAAGACAAATGGCGGCCAATGCCCGCAAGGTAGAGCGCATTTTCATGGCGCAAAAATAGGGCTTTTGGAGTGAAGTTTTTGGGGTGGAAGGAATGATTGGATATACGATCTCGGCGCACACCCGCTTCTGCCCCGATCGGCGCGCGTGGTGCCCAGCGTGTGAAATCACATGTCGGTTCAATAAGACTGCGCTGTGTGAACCCACTGCAGCAAACCGCAAAGCGGTGAAGTCGGGCTGGTGGCGTATTTTGCTCACTAAACCCATGGCGCCAAACGCCACGGGATGGCCACTGACTTGCCCTAAAAATAGTTCGATTTCAAACACAAGCCCCGAAAACCTGTCATGGTATCTGCACGATAGCTGCATCTTGTGTATGATGCGTGTTGCCGCCATTTTGAAAAAATCGTAACCTTGTGCAATCATCTATATCCGAATACAATGGGAAAACGAGTATTCTTACTTTTGTCGCTGGCTGCAACCTTTTTTTCTAATTGGCTTGCAGCCCAAGATGTGAGCGTTACAAGCCGAACGGAGCATGGCGTAGGCAAGGCTTACCAAGTCAAGCAGGCTACAATTCCGTGGCAACCAAGTCCCTTGACCAATTTTGTGCATGAGAAGGACCGCGTTGAGACAGATCCTAGCCCAAGGCTATTCGATGCAAACCAAGTGGAGGATGACCAAGGGGAAAAAGTCGCATCGACTAACGCCTTTATCGTGAATGTAGGCCGAAGCTTCGAAGGGAATCATCTGACGGATGGGACACCCTCGGACAACACGATGGCGATCTCCAACAATGGGATCATCGTTTCCGCCGACAATTACAGCATTGCCTACCTCAAGGAAAACGGGGATACGATCACCCAATTTGGCTTGCCGCATACCCTCTTTTACAACGACTCCACGATGCGTGCTGGCATGTTTGATCCAAGGGTGATTTATGACAGAAATGAAGATCGGTTCATCCTCGTTAGCTTATTCGTTTCCAATGATTTCAAGGATTCAAGGGCATTGATCAGCTTTTCCAAGCCATTGGTCGCGGACACTGTGGAATGGCAGCACTATCGTATCGACTGTGACAGCATTTTCACGGGGGCTGGCGAGGGGATGTACTGGTTCGACTACCCCAACATATCCGTTTCGCGGAGCCAACTGCTGTTGACACTCAACGTGAGGAAACATTTTTCCGCTACAAACACAAATTCGAGTGTGACCAATGTGGTGTTTCAGGTCGATAAGATGGCTGGTTACGCGGCAGGGCCAAGCATTGTATTTTCAGATTGGAGAAACGTCAGGAATACCGAGAATGTCAAGGAAATAACGTGGATTCCTGCGATGGATGCATTGCAAGGCGTATCCTATGACACAGTGACCTACTTCGTTGCCAACTACGCCGACAACAGCTCAAAGTTCTTTTGGTTTGAATTGAACGGGGCGGTTGGGAGTCCGACGGCACAAATAAGCCAGCACGCCACCTTCCCTTCTTTTTTCTACCAGGCAGCCACGTATGCTTCCCAACTTGGCGGCAATGGGGGGGACAGAATCTCAGTGCTTGACTGTGACATACAGTACTGCCTGCTTCAAAACGGGAAATTGCATTTCGTGTTTACACGGGCGGACAACGATTGGGTGGAACTTGTTTATGCAAACATTGAGATTGCCACCAACAGCTTTTTTTCATCCTCATTCGACAGGGTGGCTGATAGCGAAAACCTGATGCGACCGTCAATCGCCTGTTATGGGGTCGATTCCACTGACGAGAACTATCTCATCGGCTTCCTGCGTACCGGGCCGAATCAATTCCCCGAGATTTGCGCGATCAATTATGACAGCACGGGTTGGAGCATCGTCCCGACATCGGTGAAGACCGGACAGGGGATTTTGGATTTGCGCCGTGACTTGGTGGCACCATGGGATTCATTGGAGCGATGGGGTGACTACACCTGCATACAGAGAAGGTACGGTGACCCTTTCAGGCGATGTTGGATGGTTGGCGCACATGCATTTGGCCTTACTGCCAATCACTTTGGCAGGTTGAGCGGTGTGAATGCTTGGATTGCCGAATTGGGCGACAGCCTTCCAGCTTTGGAAATCACAGGTCATGTTGGAACACTTAGCTTCCAACTCGCCCCAAACCCAACGGGCGGCAATGGCATTGTGAAGGTACAACTACCAAGGCAAACCAAGGGATTTGTGCAGATCGTCGATGCATTCGGCAAGCAAGTCCTCTCATTGCCTTTCGCATCCAACTCAATCGAAATTTCGCTGCCTTCAATTCCTGCTGGCATGTATTTTGTGTCTGTGGTCACTAATCGAGAAAAATATGAAGCCAAGAAACTTGTTGTACTCAGGTAGTCTAGTAGTGTTGGCCTTGATATGGGGCTGTTCCTCGCCAAACACCGCAACAGAAAGTACGGGCTACATAGATTCGGTTGCCTTAAAACTTACAATTCGATTGGATTCAATCGAATCCAAACTTGAAAAGGTGAATGCGGACAATGCGGCACAGGCTCTGCAACTGGATGCGATCAGGGATAGTTTGGCAAAGTCGCCTATCGATCAGGGGCCGCAACGCAAGACGGTTACACAGTCCATGAAGGGACTCCCTATTCGGGACAAGTGACAATGCAACAATGCCACTTGTCCTTGGAATCCATGCAAAATGGAGGACACGTCAAAGGTCGTCGAGGCAAGCCGCATAAGCCCAGAGTGTATGGGAATTCCATCCAGAAGGCGAAGGAAAAGCCCTTGAAGCGAGGGAAATGATCCAAAAGACAAATCGCCATTTGCGCGATCAGGCATTCTTCTGCTCGTTGCCAAAGTCGATCATTTGATGAGATCTTTGTGTCGGTCCAAACTATTTCGAAAGCAGCCATTGCTTCGTTTCTTCCATTGCGGACTTGTGGCTTCTTACTTGCCCATTTTTGTATTGTTCACGCGAGGCCTCAATGCGTGGATTTTGCTCGCCAGACAACGCGTAGGGTTCCGCATGATTTTCACTTAGAATCAATTCCATGATCTTCCGCAAAAGTTCTTCATTTTCAATCCCCTGAACGGCAACGACGACTTCATTTCGCAAATCAAGCATTCCGATTTTCATTTGATTAAAGCTCTGTAAGATTGTTGTTTTGTTCAACACCACCCACGAGAAAACGATCTAAGCGACGAGATTTTCGAGGAGAATGAGCAAAAACTGGTGCGTCCTGGACTCAAGCCATGGCACCCAGCATCACCAAACGCCCGGCAGCAATCTCCAGCGCGTCGATTGCTTATAAGTTGCATACGCCGCATCATGCATAAGCAAAGCCTCCTCCTGCCGGATGCGCAGCACGAGCAAGGGGAGCAAGGCGGCTAGGTAGATCCACGTCCAGGTGCTTGCGCCAGCGTAGGCGCAGGCGCAAGCCATCACATACTCGCCGAGGTAGGCAGGATGGCGCACCAGCCTGTAGAGGCCCGTGCGCACGGTGGCGCGGCGCGCGGGCAAGATCGCAAAGCTGCCGCGCAGGCTCCAAAAGGCAGCCATCACCCAGAGGACGCTCCCTGCAAAGACCCATTTGCAAGCGAAGGGCCAAGCTGCCAAGGGCTGCGCAAGCCGAAACAAAAAACCGGATGCGATGAATGAGGGCAAGGAAAGCAAAATCGCCTGCGCGCTGCCCTGCTCATGGGCCGCTGGTCGCAGCATGATCAACATGCCCACCATGACCTGCAAGGTCGCAAGGCTGAGCCGCACGGGAATGAGCGCCGAGACCTCGGCCCAGGATTGAACGATGCCAGCCACCGCCCAGCTCATCAGGCTCAAGCCGAGCAGGAGATCGGGTAGCTTTTCAAGCCATGGGATGCCTTTGCGGTTCAATAGATCCAAAAGCCCCAGTCAAAAATGGCACTGAGCACATTGATAAGGACGAGGATCCCGATGTAATAAACTACTCTGGGGATGCCACCGCCGCCACTCCCAGACGAGTCATCGGTCTGTTGCGATGCCTGCGACTGATTGTAGGCTTGGTTCACGATGCGCATCACACTCGCAACTTGGCTCGGGTCAAGGCCACGGTTCATGAGACTCTGCTCGATCTGGTAATCGGGCATCTTCTTTTGCTTGCACTCATAGGTGAAGCGAAAGATCTCGCGCACCTCTGCCGAGGAATTGGGATCGTTGTAGTTGGGGCCGCTGCTGTTGCTAGCAGACTGGCTGCTGGCACCGCCGTTGCCTTCGTTGGGCTTATTGAGGTCGATGGACATGATGGGATGGTATTTATTTGAGTGTAGCCCTGCAAATGCTGGCCTACAGCCATGAAGTTAGCAAACTTTGCGATCTGCCAAGCACGCCCCCCAAATAATGCCTCCGCTCAACCCGGCAATGCGCCTGCCCCGATGACACTCGGCGCGAGGGTCACAGGTACAGCATCTGGATGCAGCACCTTGCCAATGTTGCTGCTCACGATCTTGATCGCAATGGCCAAGAGGATGATGCCAAACACCCGCCTGAAGATGGCGATGCCGCTCGGACCCAGCAAGCGCTCTATGAGGTGGGTCGTCTTGAGCACGAGATAGACA
>JANORP010000195.1:0-3808 GCA_031415375.1 Bacteroidota bacterium
TTGACCGCGGTTTCGTCGAAGCCGAGATCGCCAAGTACGCGCCGAAGGTCGAAAGACCCACGCTGTCTGCTGCTGCGCGCGCGATCGTCGATGCAGTCGGCACGCGGGGCGAGATCAAGCGGCTGCTGGAAGTGCGCGTGCCTGACCTGATCGACTACCAGGACGAGGCTTACGCCACGCGCTACGCCGACGTGATCAAGCGCGTCGTTGCCGCCGAAGCCAAGGCCGTTCCCGGCAAGAGCGGCCTGGCAGAAGCCGCGGCGCGCTACCTCTACAAGCTGATGGCCTACAAGGACGAGTACGAAGTGGCGCGCCTGCACACCGACCCGGCCTTCACGGCGCAGCTCGACGCGATGTTCAAGCATGGTTACACGGTCAAGTACAACCTCGCGCCGCCGACCATCTCAAAGAAAGACCCGGTCACTGGCCACTTGATCAAGCAGCAGTTCGGCCCCTGGATGCGCAGCGCCTTCGGCTGGATGAAAAAGTTCAAGGGCCTGCGCGGCGGCGGGCTCGACTTCTTCGGCAAAACCGACGAGCGCCGCCACGAGCGCCAGATGATCGAGGACTACATCAAGGAACTCGACGGCATCTGCGCCGCACTCAGCTCGGCCAACCATGCCGCAGCCGTGGCGCTTGCCAGTGTGCCGGACGAGATTCGTGGCTACGGGCATGTGAAGGAGAAGAGCATTGCAGATGCGAAGCAAATGCACGAGCAGCGCCAGCACGCCTTCCGCAACCCGACATCCGAGCGCCAGGCTGCACCGGCCAAGGTGGCGGCGTGAAACAGCGGTCTGCCAATGTCAGCCCACACGAGCACGGCCCCGGTAACCGTGATCGTCACCCGTCGGGTGCGCAACGGGCGTGCGGCGGAGTTCGAGCGCCTGATGTCCGGCATGCAGGCCGCCGCAGCGCAGTTTCCGGGACACATGGGCGGATTCCTCATACCACCGGACGTGCCGGAAAACGGCTGCTACCGCACGCTCTTTGCATTCGACAACGAGGCGCATCTGCGAGCCTGGACGCGCAGCGCCGAGCGCAACGAGTGGTTGGTGCAAATCGCAGCGGTGACGCACAGCGACTCGGCTTTGCGCGTGTTGAACGGTCTCGAGACTTGGTTCGCACTGCCAGGAGCACGCACCAAAGCACCGCTGCCGCGCTGGAAGATGGCGCTGGTCACATGGTCCGGCATCTTCCCGCTGGTCCTGCTGAGCTCGCGCACCGTCACTCCGCTGCTCGGACCCTGGCTTCACCCGGCGCTGGTCGTGCTTGTGGCCACTGGTCTGATCGTCACCGCGATGACTTGGCTCGTCATGCCCACACTGGTCCGGCTGCTCGCCGCCTGGCTCTATCCCGCTGAGCGGGAGCGCTGAACAAAAACTTTCTGCGAAAGACACCATGAACGAACTCGACGGCTACGACATCGAAGACCTGAGCGCCGGCATGAGCGCGACCTTTGCCAAGACGATCACCGAAGCGGACATCGTGCTCTTCGCCAGTGCGTCGGGCGACAACAACGCCATGCACATCAACGAAGAGTTTGCGCAGACCACGCAATTCAATGGGCGTATCGCGCACGGGATGTTGACTGCCAGTGTGATCTCGGCCGCGATTGCCGGCCGGCTGCCCGGCCCCGGCACCGTCTATCTCGGCCAGAACCTTCGCTTCAAGGCGCCCGTTCGCCCGGGCGACACCGTGCATGCCACGGTCACGGTCAAAGAGCTATTTCCCGAAAAACGCCGCGTGGCGCTGACGACGGTGTGCACGGTCAAAGGCAAGGTGGTCATCGACGGCGATGCGCTGGTGATGCCCACCTCGCGCGCCAGCCGCTCTGCAAGTCCCGCATAGCGAACTGTTCCCTCAACCGAAACCTCAACTGGAGAAGAAACATGGCTACCAAGAATGCAAACCCGATGGACATGACCAATGCCTTCGGCGATCTGAGCAAGATGTTCGAGCAATTCAAGCTGCCGGGCGTCGACACAGCCGAGATTGAAGCGGCGCGGCGAAGAGACGTCGAAGCGTTGGTGCAGGCCAACCAGGCAGCGTACGAAGGCATGCAGGCGCTGGCGAAGAAGCAGACCGACATGCTGCGGCAGGCAATGGAAGACATCCAAGCTGCGGTGAAGGGTGCAACTGGCGGGGCCGGTGTCGGCGATCCGGGCAAGCAAGGCGAACTTGCGCGCAAGGCCTACGAAAAGGTTCAGGGCGACATGAAGGACCTGGCCGAGATTGCGCGCAAGTCGCAAGCCGATGCCATGGCCAAGATCACCCAGCGCGGCACCGAGCATCTAGACGAAGTCAAGAAGATGCTGAAGCTCAAATGAGCTTTGCGCGCCAGAAGAACCACCCGACAAATTCGATCCATCCGGAGACAACCATGACGTACACACCGAGCATCAGGCGCTCGCTTCTTCTCGCCGCAGCCGCAGCGCTGGCATTGCCATCGGCCATGGCCCAGGTGCCGCCCAAGCTGAAGGTCGGCCTGATGTTGCCGGCCACTGGTACCTTTGCGGTGCTGGGAGCAGCCATCGAAAACGGCTTCAAGCTCTTTGTGGCCGAGCAAGGCGGCAAGTTGGGTGGTCGGGAGGTGGAATTCGTCAAGGTCGACGACGAGTCCGACCCGGCCAAGGCCATCGACAACGTCAACAAGCTGATCAAGCGCGACAACGTCGACGTGCTGGTGGGCAGCGTTCACTCGGGCGTGGCGATGGCGATGGCCAAGGTGGCCAAGGATTCGGGCACGCTGCTCATCGTGCCCAATGCCGGTGCGGACGCGATCACCGGCCCGATGTGCGCGCCCAACATCTTCCGCTCGAGCTTCAGCAGCTGGCAGCCAGGGTACGCGGCCGGTGAGGCGATGGCCAAAAAGGGCCTCAAGTCGGCGGTCACCATCACCTGGAAGTACGCCGCAGGCGACGAGATGGTGCGCGGCTTCAAGGAGGCCTTCGAGAAGGGCGGCGGCAAGGTGACGAAGGAGCTGAACCTGCCGTTCCCGAACGTCGAGTTCCAGGCGCTGCTCACCGAAGTTGCGGCGGCGAAGCCCGAGGCGGTGTTTGGCTTCTTCGCCGGCGGCGGCGCAGTCAAGTTCGTCAAGGACTACGCCGCTGCGGGCTTGAAGAAGATTCCGCTCTACGGCACCGGCTTTCTGACCGACGGCACGCTTGAGGCACAAGGCGCTGACGCGGCCGGCGTGCTGACGACGCTGCATTACGCCGACGGCCTTAACACGCCCAAGGACAACGCGTTCCGCTTGGCCTACGTCAAGGCCCACAAGCTGCAGCCCGACGTGTACGCCGTTCAAGGCTACGACGCGGCGCAGATGCTGGGTGTGGGGCTTGCTGCGACCAAAGGCGACGTGACCAAGAAGGCCGAGTTCGCCGCCGCCCTGCGCGCAGCAACGATCGACAGCCCACGCGGCAAGTTCACGATCTCCAAGGCCCACAACCCGGTGCAGGACATGTACCTGCGCGAAGTGTCGGGAAAGGAGAACAAGGTCGTCGGCATCGCCAGCAAGGCGCTGAACGACCCGGCACGCGGCTGCAAGATGTAGACGCCGTCCGGCGCGAACTTCCAGTCATCACCAACCCACGCCACCGTGCCCTTCGGGCGCAGTGGCAAGGCAGGACTCGCCCATGGACCTGACGACCTTTCTGATCCAGTGCCTGAACGCGGTGCAGTACGGGCTGCTGCTATTCCTCGTCGCGTCGGGGCTGACCCTGATCTTCGGGATCATGGGCGTGATCAATCTCGCGCACGGCAGCTTCTACATGATCGGCGCGTACATGGCTTTCGCGCTGTCGCCGGT
>JANORP010000196.1:0-1913 GCA_031415375.1 Bacteroidota bacterium
CTTAGCTCGAACGTTAGGCGTCACAACTCGCACCAGAGTGAGCCCCACCCCAGAATCCGTCGAACGAATGCCGCACTTCACGCTCAAGCCAAGTCACGACCTGACCGAACGCGACTTTCTGGAACATCCTGTTTGGGCGGAGTACTACGAGCCAGACGACATCGCAGCCCTTGTCGACCTCGGCTTCCATGAATCCGAGGTCCGAGCAACGCTCGAACGAATTGGGTACTCAGATGAGTACGCCTTCCCACTGCCTGCAAGCGCAGCGGGTGAGCCGTTTAAGTATCTGTTCCTGGCGGTTCGGGCTACCACACAAGGCGGTAAACAACTCGTCGGCTTTGCAACTGGAGCCTGCCTGGCCTTCTTTCATGACGGACAGTGCTATCGATTTAATGCCGCTTTGCCGGAGCGTGGCGCCCAGCCAGCACATGAGCTGGCCAGTCTGCTGGGTGAAGCAACCATCTTTCCCGTTCAATACGAGGTCGTTGCAACCGGCGAGCGCGCGGTGTACCAACAAGAGCAGCCGAAGCCGTTCCCCGCAGCAGCCAGTGACGCCTAACCCCTCGCTCAAGCGGAGCACCAACGGCAGGCCACCAGGGCCCGGCCTGAGGTACGGTGTACATTTTCTCAGCCCGGGCCCTGGCGTCCTGCCGTCGCCGCCCGCTTAGCTCGAACGTTAGGCCTCGCATGCCACCCAATCGCGACATCCTCAGCAGCAAAGAGATCCGTACCTATGCTGCGCTCCAAGTCATCTGCTGGGTTCTGGCAATCGCCTCTCTGGCGGTCCTTGCACTTGATATACCAATCCCAATGAAATGGGTGGCCATCGCTGCCATGATCGCCTTCTTGCTTGGAGCAGTGGTGTTCAACTGGGCGCGTCGGTTCGGAATTCGCGTACTTTGGTCCCGTCGCCATCGGGAGAGGATATGAGTGCCCATTCAAGCGCAGGAGAGCAGTTGCGCTCTGTAGCCCAGGAACGAGCCCGGAGTAGCCACCCTGCTCTTGCGCCCCTATACAGGCAAGCGGCAGCCAGCAGTTCACGCCTCGCAAGTTCACGTCAAAGCAGAGAAACCGTTGCTCCCAATGCGCACGCGCCGCGAGCGAGGCCTAACCCCTCGCTCAAGCGGAGCGCCAACGGCAGGCCACCAGGCCCGGCCGCAGGGTACGGTGTACATTTTCCTGCGGCCGGGCCTGGCGTCCTACCGTTGTCGCCCGCTTAGCTCGAACGTTAGGCAGCACAAATACACTCCTCACCGTGCCCACACCGCTTACCCCCCGCCAAGGTCAGTACCTCGCCTTCATCTACTACTACACGAAGGTGAACCGCCAGCCGCCGTCGGAAGCCGACGTCCAAAGGTACTTTGGCGTCTCGGCGCCATCTGTACACCAGATGATCGTCTCACTTGAGAAAGCAGGACACATAGAGCGAAAGCCGGGTCAGCCACGTTCGGTAAAGGTCTTGGTCAACAAGTCAGAGCTGCCGGATTTCGAATGATCTCGTTCAAGGAAACGGCCAGTTCAGCTCGCTCGGTTCCGGGAAGCGCAGGCCACTATGCTCAAGCCCGGGCCAACTGGTCCGCGCTGCAAGGCGCAGAGCGCCATGCAAAAGCCTTGGCGGGCGCCGCAGACGCGGAGTACCGCGACTGCTCTTGCTCAGCCGCGGAGCGGGAAGCAGTATGGTTCGCACACAGAGAAAGCCACGTCATCGCCATTCCACCAGTGCTGCCTAACCCCTCGCTCAAGCGGAGCGCCAACGGCAGACCACCAGGCCCGGGCCGGTGGTACGCGGTACATTTTCACCGGCCCGGGCCTGGTGGCCTGCCGTTGGCGCCCGCTTAGCTCGAACGTTAGGCGTCACACATCACCACTACATGCGCTCCTGCCTCGCTCTCCTACTTGCCCTAGCGCTGCAC
>JANORP010000197.1:0-1805 GCA_031415375.1 Bacteroidota bacterium
CCCCGATCAAGATCAAGGCGATGCATACGATTTTCCAGACGCTGATGCTTTCCTTGAAAAAAAGAATCCCAATTGCGGTGAGCAGCACGATGCCCAATCCTGACCAGACGGCATACACGACGCTCATCTCAAAATACTTGAGGGCATAGGTGAGAAAGGTGAAACAGGCGATGTAGCAGATGCCCATCGACACGCCCCACCAAGGTTTGCTAAAACCGTCGGAGAGTTTCATCGAGGTGGTGCCGATCACTTCGAGCACGATTGCAAGGGTCAAAAAAAGCCATTTCATGGGCGATGCATCAATTGGAGGTTGAAAAGAAAGGGAATTAACGCAAAACGAATCAAAAAATCCGTCCCTCATATTTCCCTCCCAAAAATTCCCCATAGCCTTTTACCAAAATCGTACACGTGGGCATCGAGGTCGATACCGCGCATAGCCCGTCCATGTCATGGTTCCCGCGATGCAGGCCAAGGACGATGTGGGACAAGGTCGGGTGTGGCGCCAATGCTGTGAGTCCCGCCGTGGTCACAGCGGTTTCTTGTAGATGGATTTCAAGCAAGCTAGGGAATGCAAGCAGGCCAGGCAGGCAAGCATCTGTGAGCTGCAGATTGTCTTTGAGGCGCAGATACTTCAAGGCGGGCAATGCCGCCAAGTACGAGAGTCCATGGTTGGTGATCGCGGTGCCTTGCAAGTCGAGGTTGGTGAGCCGAGGGCACTTTGCAAGCGCCTGCAATCCAGCATCGTTCAGGTTGCTGTCCCCAAAACTTGCTCCTGTGAGTTGTGGCAACTGCGCCAACTTAGCCAATTCCTCCATGTCGGGAATCTCAAAAAATGGTGCTGGAAACATGAAGTATTCCAGCTCTAAGGGGAATTCGTGCCCTGCGATATTCATGGTTGCTCGATGGCGATGCGCAGGCTGAAAATCGCCATCAGTAGCGTGATCGGGGGAAATACCCAACGTTCAAAATCATTGACTGAGGCCAGATTTCCAAGGGTATTGAGCAAAAAAAGCACAAACATGGCCCAAAATGTAATCTTGAAGGCGAGCACGGGCAGTTTGAGCGGGATGAAACCAGCCTTGACCGCGACGATCGTGAGCAGCAAAAGCGTGATGCCGAGCGACACGGCCTCCATGAGCTGCATCTGGGATGGTGCTTCCATCTTGCCACCCCAGACGATCGTGTAGGGGAGCACGCCCAACAGCACGAGCGCATGGAAAACGCTGAAAAGTGCGAGCGATGTGAATAGCCCAAGTAGGGCGATGCGTGCGGGGAGGATTCGTTTCATAGATACATTTCAAATGATTGTGGTCTTTATTGAGTGGATACTTGTGAATCATTTGTAAGGAATACCCATTGCTGACATTCCCAGCAAGGGTTTATTGTCGCCACTCCAAGAGCATTCCCATGAGCCCAATCAGCAGGCACAAAGGGGAGTAATAGCGCGTATCCAATCGGCCAAAGGTCGTGGATCGAATCTTTTTGAAAAAGCCGACATATTTGAAATCGCCGATGGCACGCAGGATAAAAATGCCCGAGATGATCCAAAGCCCACTTTGCAGCAACCATGCTGGCAATCCAAGGGTGATCGCTTGGACTCTGACCAAGATGAATCCAGCAAATCCCAACAGCCCCAATGCAACGACAAAACATGCAAACATTTTGGGATTCATCACGGCCTCATTGTTTTCCGTGGTAGGAATGGCAGCAGCGCCTCCCCATCTACCACCGAGCCCCCAAAAGATGTGGATCGCAGCAAGCAGCGAAAAGATGACGACTAGAGCGATCGTGAGCAGCATTTCCAT
>JANORP010000198.1:0-32408 GCA_031415375.1 Bacteroidota bacterium
TTGGCGACGCCGCCGAGGATGCCGAGCAAGACATCGACGGGGGTGTCGATCGCGTCGTGTTGCTCGGTGAGGGCAGGATATGGATTGGCTACTACGTATTCGCTCCGAACTTG
Organism: Bacteroidota bacterium; assembly: GCA_031415375.1. Lineage (GTDB taxonomy): Bacteria > Bacteroidota > Bacteroidia > J057 > JADKCL01 > JADKCL01. Next base: position 114 of record JANORP010000198.1, read on the forward strand.
GGGCTAATTCCGATTATCAAAGAGCGAGCAATGGATATCGATTCGTGAATATCCCAATTTTAGGTGGCTGAGGGCACGGTAATGCGATACACCTCTGTTAGCTTGGCTCCATTTACTTCCTTGATGATTTCCTGAATTCTCTGATAATCATAGGATATCATATATGTCTTGGGATTCGTTCTGTCATACAATTCCAATGAGACGATATCATCATATTCAAATGGCCATTCATATTCTGGTGCAAAAGTAATATCACCAATGGCCTCCAATGGGGGAAGCATTCTGTCAAATTCGGCCCCGTTGCTAGTTGTCATTCTCAAAAGGAACGGACGCCCCTCTGCTGCAAGCTCTCTTAGCAGCTTTGCCCATATTTCGGTTCTAGATTTCATAATTTCAATCCTTAGAAAATTTCGATGAGATCACCACGAGAATACATTACCTCAGGGTTTTCGTAGAGCATGAAATTTACGTCCCTTCCAGCAGTTTTCGAAAGTTCCGATCGTGCTTCCTTTAGCCCGAGCGCCTCGATTATTTCGTCATTTAAAGGTCCAATCCTGCCACCGCCTTTTTCCTTTAACCCAAATGATTTCAAATCAAGCTCCAATGCACGCAAATATAGATCATCAGAGCTGAGCGCAATGTCAAAATCGCTGATCCTTCCTACGTCAAAGGGCTTTCCACTCATAAAGCTACGTCCTGATGCCGAGCTCCCTTGGAATGATATTCGAGTTCCTTCTGGCAATGACCTCCGCAATCGACTTACAAAAGCTTGGAAGTCTTCAAAGGACTTAAATCCGTAAGGAACCCTTTCTCGATCCGGTCCGAATACACGATTCTGTCCAGCAAAAGGCCCATTCTCATCCTTCCCACTATAATCCCGATCCACCGTCTCGGGCTTCTTCGTGAACTGCACGATCCGATAGTGGCCGGGCTCTGGGAGTGCTTCTTTGCGGTAGCCGCTGACGGCTTCGGAGGTCTTTGCGACGCCGCCGAGGATGCCGAGTAAGACATCGACGGGAGTGTCGATCGCGTCGTGCTGCTCGGTGAGGGCAGTGGCGATGCCGAGCCTGATCTTCCAATCGAGGGCGTCTTTGTCATTGTCGCCTTCGCCGTCTGGGGTTTTGTCGCGATTCGGCACCTCAGCCCCGTTACCTTGCGGCTTCTTTTTGCCGCCGCCGGGGGTGAGTTTGTCGGCGACTTTGAGGATTTTGGTGGCAACGCCGGCGAGCTTGGGGAAGTACTTGCCGAGCTTGCTCACGAGCTGCACGGCAACGCTTTCTCCGACGGTCACGATGGCCAGCACGATCTCAGTCACGATGGTGCCGACGATCTTGCCTCGGAAAAACCATTTTTTGTATTCGTCGCCGCTGTTCCAGCTCGCCATGAAGTCGCCGATGGCCGACTTGCCCATGTTGATGACGCTCATGGCCATCTCCAAGGCGGTCTCCTTGGACATGTCCTTGACCTTATCGTAGATGTCCTTGATGCTGCTGAAGAGGGAGCCGTCCAAGATGCCTTTAATGGCATCCACGATGCCCTTGCCCATGTCCCAAAGACCTGTGAGCATGCCCCAAAGGTCGCCATAGATGCCTGCTTGCACGCCAATCGAGAAGCCCGTGAGGGATTTGCCGATCGCGACGGCTTCATTGAGGGCTTCTGGACGCGCGCCGACGACGCCCGACTCTTGGAGCAGCTTGATGTAGCCTGCGGGGGGCAGCCAGATATTGGTGCCTTTGACGACCTTGGAGGCGTCGTAGATGGCAAAGTTGTCGGCCATCCATGGATCGACGAAGGCGCGTGCTTTGTTGTTGTCCTTCCAAGCTTGAGCCTTTTTCCAATCGACGGAGACGCCTGCACGACCTGCATTGGCGGCGAGGACGGCGGCTGCGAGGGTGGTGTAATCGTTGCCGGTGCCCAGGGACCACTTGCCGCTATCGACATAGTGCTGCTTGAGGATGGTGGTGAGGTTGGACTCGGTGATGTGGTGCAGGTCGGCCATGAAGTCGGGCATGCCCATGGCGACATAGCTTTTGTTGATCCAACCTGTGACGCCGCCGCCCACGACAAAGTAATACCCCCCACAATTGTCCTCGGCGATGACTTGCACGGCGTCGTTGTAGTAGAGCTTGCCGATGGCGGGCAATGTGTGATCGGGCTTGCTGCGCACATTCACGCCCGTGGATTTGGCGGTTTGGTATTGCGCTGCGGGCGCACTCACGCGGCCCGGTTGGTTCACACTTGCGCCTTTGTAGGCTTCAAATTGTGGCTTGGTGGGATCCTCGGCCTTTTGCATGATCGATCCACCACCGAAGCTGCCGACCTCGGCTTGCTGGCCGCTATCGGCCGATTTCATTTGCGCGGCGGCCTTGGCACCGAGTTGGTCGGCCTCAGCCTCCAGGCGGTGGTCGGTATTCACGGCCATGCCACCCTCTTGTCCAGTGGCTTGCACGCGGCCCTCGCGCTGCTGCACGACGTGGGCGAGCTCGTGCCCGATCAGTTCTTGGCCTGCCTGTGTGGCTGGATTGAATTGCCCGGGGGCGAAGTGTACCTCATTGCCTTGGGCGTAAGCGAGGGCACCCATTTCGCTGGCTTTATTGCTGTTGGCGTTGATCTTGACATCGCCAAAGTTGGCGCCAAGGCTGCTTTCCATTTGGCTGCGCAGCTCGGAGGGGAGGTCGCCACTGCCGGCTGCGGCACCCGCCGCGCCATTGCCTTTTTGGAACTGGGCGGTATTTTCTTCATGGGCATCGGCGCCATCGCCTTTTTTGAACTGCGTGGCGTTTTCTTCGGGTGCATCAGCGCCGCCGCCGAGGGCATCATTTTTTTTGAATTGTGCTGCCCCTCCGTCTTCAGGTGCCTCTGCGGGCGCAGCCGACAGGGCAAATGATGGCGGCTTCAAAAAGCTTTTCCCTTCTGATTCCAGCTGCTGATTGGCCTTTTGAGGGCTATGGTCGTTTTGTTTCATTGGATTTGAGATTGTTGCTCAACGTAAAATTACACGAATAAGCTTGGATGTCAATACCTCATGAAAATTTTCAGCACTGGAAATTGTCGCAAGCCGCCCACAGAAGCTAGCACGCTTGGATCAGCAACAACAAAATGGCCCCGATCCTAAGACCGGGGCCATCCCAAATTGCATTTTGAGGATGCGCTTAGGCTTCTTCGCCGCCTTCGCTGGCCTCGGCTGCAGGCGCTTCTGCTGCTGCTTCCACCACGGGGGCCTCAGCTGCTGCTTCTACGACTGGCGCTTCGGCTATTGCCTCCACGATAGGTTGTGCATGGCCGGCCTCTTGGGCGGCTTTCATGTCCTTGATTTTCCTTTTGATCTTGTCGATCTCGGCTTTTTCGTGGTCGATCTGGCCTTGGATCTGGGCACGCAGGCTATCGCCGCTTTTGCCTTTGGAGATGTAAAGGATATTGGTTTCGTAGGAATCGACCTTTTCTTGGATCACTTGGATCTTGATGCGCATGCGGCGCATTTCGTCCTCGACGGGGTCGCCTGTGCTGCCCCTGCGATCGCCGCCGCCTTGGTTGCTGCCACTGTTGTAGCCGCCGCCACCACCGCCGCCACCACCGCTGCGACGTTCACCGCCGCCACCGCTGCCACGACGATCTCCGCCACCACCACCGCCACTACGACGTTCGCCACCTTGGCCACCGCCACCACCTGCACCGCCGCGACGATCACCGCCGCGTCCACGTGTTTTCTCAAAATAGACTGACAAGGCGTCGCGATAGGCGCCATTGATCTTGTCTTTTTGCTTGAAGGGCACATGGCCGGTTTCTTTCCACTTGAGCTGGATGGCCTCAAACTCATCGGCATCGGCTGCCGGATTGTCTTTGGCTGCAATGGCCTCGACTTGGGAGATCAGATCGAGCTTGAGTTTGAGGTTGTCTTCATACTCGCTTTTGCTGGCGCTTTGTGCTGCGGTCTTCTTTTCAAAGAATGTGTCGCAGGCTGTGCGGAAACGCTTCCAGATTTTGTTGCTGTAGCGGTCATGCACGGGGCCGGTATTCTTCCATTCCTCTTGCAAGTGCTTGAGGGTCTCTGCCGTCTCGCGGTAGTCTTCGTTGTTCATCACAGCTTCTGCACGCTCGCAGATGCTGATCTTTTTGGCGAGGTTTTCACCGCGCTCATCGTCGAAGCCTTTGAAAAATTCTTGTTTGCGGGCAAAGAATTGGTCGCACTCGGCGCGGTATTCTTTCCAAAGCTCCTTGTTTTGCTCGGTCGGGCCGGGGCCGATGGTCTTCCATAGCTCTTGGAGCTCGAGGATTTCCTTGGTCACGGTATTCCAATCGAGCGGGCGCTTGCCTTCGAAGTTGTGATAGGCTTTGATCTTTTCCAAGATCTCGGTCTTCTTAATGGCGTTTTCGCCTTTTTGCTGGTCTTGGACTTCGTAGTAGCTAGACCGCATTTCGTAGAATCGATCGAGCACATCGCGGAAGGCGGCATTGATCGACTCATGCTCGTCGCGTGGCACATGGCCGATGGTGCGCCAAAATTCTTGCACCTGCTTTACGCGATCGCTGCGCTTGTTCCACTCTTCGCGGGGAGTCTCCTCGTCGCCTGGAATGAGTTTCTCGATCTCGTCGATGATTTTTTTCTTCTCATCGAGGTTAAACTTGCGGTCATAGTCCAGCAGTTCCTGGTATTGGCTGCGCAGGTTGTAGAAGATGTCGAGGAAGTGACGATAGGTCTCGTTGAAGGGCTGCAAGTCTTTTTGCATGACCCAACCCACTTCGCGCCATTGGTTTTGGATTTCCCTGACCTCGGCGAGCTTGGTGACCTGCTCCTCGGTGACGATGGTCTTGAGGCGCTCGAGGAGTTCCTTCTTTTTGTTGGAGTTTTCCTCTTTTTCTTTTTCGCGCTCGGCATAGTAGGTCATGCGCTTCTTGTTGAAGCGTGCCATGGCGGTATGAAAGCGGCTTTCGAGGGATTTATCGACGGTTTCTGGGTCGATTTTGCTCTCGAAGCTCTTCTTGATATTGGCGATTTTGGAGACAAACTCGGCAACGTCGCCTCGGGCGGCAATGCTCTCCATGAGGAGACACAATTCTTGCGGGTTTGCCTTCTCCACGACAGAATCCAAGTTTTCTTCGTCGCCCAAGATCTCTTGGAGCAATGAAGTGGCGGCAGATTCGCCCTTGTCTTGGGTATAATCCGCGAGCGGATATTCCTCTTCCTCGCCTTCGACGGCGTCGCTTGGTGCTGCATCAAGCTCCTCTTGGGAGACCTCGCTGGCATCAATGTGCACGACGGCTGGCGCCTCTATGGGCGCTTCCTCGGCTGCAGCGACCGCCTCTACAGGCAATTCAGCAGCTGGGATTTCGGCTTCAGCGGGTTCTACAGCGGCCTCTATCGGGGCTGCTGCGGATTCCTCTTGTGCCGGTTCATCATGGCTTGGAGCTTCCTCGATCGGCGTTTCTTGCGTTTCAGCGGCCATTTCTGGCGTGCTGGATTCAATCTGCGCTGCTGGAAGTGGCGTCTCAGACGTCACCTCAGGCGTGGGAACGAGGTTGACTGGCTCTATTTCAGAGCCGTCGGGAGTGTGCGGAATTTCCTGTTCAGGGACCATCAAAATCAGATAGCGTTTCTAAAGATTGCTGCAGCGAGCAGCGTTAGGATTCAAGTCAAATTTAATGGGTTGTATGGACTTTTTCAGATGAATCTGCGAAATCTATTTTCACCCACCATTTTTCTGTGTTATTTCGTCCAAACCACCACGTCTTCTTTGGCGGGATTGGGCAAGCCAAGTTTCGTTTTTTTGTTGAAGCCACAGAGATCGTTGTGCAGCTTGTTGGGGTTGGCGGCCTTGAGGTCTTGGAGGCTGCCGATACCCAGTTTGCGCAAGGCGTCCATCCATTCCAAAGGAACGCCTGCTTCCAGAAATTCCTCATTGGTGATGCCTTTTGCCTTTTTCTCTGGCTTCATTTGCGGGAAAAAGAGCACGTCTTGGATGCTCGGCGAGTTGGTCATGATCATCGATAGGCGATCGATGCCCACGCCCAAGCCTGCTGTGGGCGGCATGCCATACTCAAGGGCCCGCAAAAAGTCTTCGTCGAGCATCATGGCCTCGTCGTCGCCACGCTTGCCAAGCTCCAATTGCTCTTCAAAGCGCTCGCGCTGATCGATGGGATCGTTGAGCTCAGAGAATGAGTTCAAGATTTCCTTGCCATTGCAAATGGCCTCAAAGCGCTCTACAAGGCCAGGCTTGCTGCGGTGCTTTTTGGCGAGGGGACTCATCTCCAGCGGATAGTCGGTGATGAAGGTCGGCTGGATGAGTTTGCCTTCGCAGGTCTCTCCAAAAATCTCGTCGATGAGTTTTGCCTTGCCCATGGTGTCGTCGGTCTCGACGCCGAGTTGCTTGGCGGTCGTGAGCAGGGCGGCCTCGTCCATGTCGGTGATGTCAATGCCGGTGAAGTGCTGGATCGCTTCAAACATGGTGAAGCGCTTCCATGGCCGCGCAAAGTTGATGTCGTGGGTACCCACACGCACGATCGTGCTGCCTGTGACGTCGATCGCGACCTTTTCCACCATCTCCTCGACCAAATCCATCATCCAATAGTAGTCTTTGTAGGCTACATAGAGCTCGATTTGGGTAAACTCTGGGTTGTGGAAACGGGACATGCCCTCGTTGCGGAAGTCTTTGGAAAATTCATAGACGCCGTCAAATCCGCCGACGATGAGACGCTTGAGATAGAGCTCGTTGGCGATGCGCAGGTACAGCGTCATGTCGAGCGTGTTGTGGTGCGTCTTGAATGGGCGCGCCGCTGCTCCGCCGTAGAGCGGTTGCAAAATGGGGGTTTCGACCTCCAAATAGCCTTTTTCATTGAGAAACTCGCGCATGCTCTGCACGAGTTTGGTGCGCTTACGAAAGGTCTCGCGCACCTCTGGGTGTACGATCATGTCGAGGTAGCGCTGGCGATAGCGCTGCTCGAGTTCGGTAAAGGTGTCGTAAAGTTTGCCGTCTTCGGCTTCTTTGCGAAAGCTGATCTGCCGCAGAGTCTTGGTCAATATTTTGAAGCTGCGCACGTGCACGGAGGTTTCTCCGGTCTGTGTTACAAACACATAGCCTTCGATCCCGATGATGTCGCCGAGGGAAATGAGGCGCTTGAAAACCTCGTTGTACAGTGTTTTATCTTCGCCGGGGCAGATCTCGTCGCGGTTGAAATAGAGCTGAATGCTCTCGGTGGTGTCTTGGATGACGGCAAAGGAGGCTTTGCCCATGATACGTTTGGTGACTACGCGGCCCGCGAGGGTCACGTTGGCATATTGGTCGGCTTTTTCAGGGCTGAAATCGCGCAGGATGTCTTGCGCGTAGGCATTGACTTCAAAGCTCTCGGCGGGGTAGGGTTCGATGCCCATCGCCCGCAATTCCTGCACTTCTTTCCGGCGCTGGAGCTCTTGGTCGTTCAATTGTTGTTCCATTCGAAGCGAAAAATTTTCGCGCAATTTAGTGACAATTATTGGTTTGGTGGTGAAGAAAGGGGATTTCTTGTCGGTTTTGTCAATTCATTTTCAAATGGGATCGCTTCCTAGTAGCGCCGTTTTTTGCGGATAAATTCTCGGCGAGGCTGCTTTGATTCTGTAAAGTGCATATCTTGCAATTGAAAGGACGACCTTTTAGAACTTAGGACCATGAAATGTTGTAATGTGAAGTTGAATCTGCGAAATTGTCTGTTGCTGATCTTGCTGTTGTCGGTATGTGGTTTGCAACTGCATGCACAGCTTGACACGACAAAGGGGACGTATTGCAATGTGTTTTATGTGACGTCAGATGCACCTGCGCTATTGCCGTTTACCGATCAGTGCTTTGTCTCTGATCAATATGCGATCAAAGACCCGACCAATTTGCGTGCGATCGGCCCCATCAATGGCTCACTTTCTCTGTTTGCAACCTACCAATGGTTGATCCATTTCTACCTACCGATTCCCCGGCCGAGCGACCGCCTGAGCGTGGCATTGCCTACCGATATCTATTCCAAGACCTTGAAAATGAATCAAGGGCAATTTTTCATCACGATCTCCGACAACCGGAGTTCAAGCCGTTTTGATCCCGTGTTGGACAATGTCGATTTTGCGAGTGTAAGCGGCAATGCGAAGGTACTAGAATACGAGGCCGCAAAGGCAGGCGAGCCATTTCCAAGTTACAAATTGCAAATGGACTTGCGTTTTCGGCAGGTCGATCGCAGCGCAGACATACCCAAGCTGATCGGGGATCCCATCCGTATCAAGTTGGTGGTAGTGATCGAGCCGCATAGCTGAGGCTAATTTGCCTCAACTAGCCATTCGTTTCGCAATCTGAGCTTTCGTGCAACGGCGACTTGCTCGCGCAGGATCATCCCTTATCCGTAACCATTTTCCCAGCTTGCTCAACCCAATTCTCGCGCTTTACGCGGCCGGGGAAGAGTTGAAGCACCTCGTCGATGCGGTCCATGTCGGCATCGCTCAGGCGGCTGATTTGGGCGAATGTGTAGATGCCCAATTGGTTGAGCTTGCCTTCGACGACGGGGCCGATGCCGATGATCTGGATCAGTGGGTCTTTTTGGGCAGCAGTGGCGATGCCTAGATGTGAAAAATCGACGGGCGCTGGGGTGGTTTGCTCGGATTGAGTACGTTTGGTTTTTTCCAACTCGGCTTTGAGGCGGTCGCGCTCCTTGGTAAGTTTCTCGATGGCTGGGCCAGCCGAGGACTTGTCACGAGCTTGGGCACGTAGGTCGCTGTTGTCTTTTTCGAGGCGATCAATGCGGCTTTCAAGGTCACGCACATCGTTTTCGAGATCTTCTTTTTCGCGTTTGAGCCACTCAAATTCCTTGCCTTGCTCGCCTGGTGGATTGCTCGCCTTTTGACTGCGCAGCTGGGTGAGTTCTGCTTGCAAGTTGAAGTTCACACGCTGCTGCTCGCGCAACTGTCGCTCGATGTCGCGCTGGGAGTCAGTGAGTTCCGCTGCCGTTGCTGGCTTGCCTTTGAGCTCGACCAATTCTTTTTGGAGGGCTTCTATTTGCTGGGTGGCATTTGTGATTTCCTTCTGAAGTGCCGCTAATTCCGTTGTGTTGTTGGGATTTGCCTTCAAGGCTGCATTTTCCTTCTGGAGTGCCTCCAATTCTGTGGTGTTGGTGGCATTGGCCTTCAAGGCAGCATTTTCCTTCTGGAGTGCCTCCAACTCTGTGGTGTTGGTGGCATTGGCTTTCAAGGCTGCATTTTCCTTCTGGAGTGCCTCCAACTCCGTTGTGTTGGTGGCATTTGCCTTTAAGGCTATGTTTTCTTGTTTGAGTGCCTCCAATTCGGTTGCGCTGGTGGTTTTGAGCGCGGCCAATTCTGTTTTGAGGGCCACCAAGGCTGGCGCGCTGCTGGTCGAGGCTGTCTTTTCGAGTTCATCTAGGCGGGCCTTGCGGGTATCGAGTGCTTTTTGGAGGTCGGCAATCTGCTTTTTCGCGTTGTCGAGGGCCGCATTTGGTGGCTGTGCTTTTCCAACCTTGGCGGCTTCCAGCTCTTTTTGCAGTGCAGTCTCCTTGTCTTTGGCGATTTGGCTGAGGCGCTTGAATTCCTCTTCGGCCTTGGTTTTCTCGGCTTTGAGGGCCTCCAAAGACTTCTCTAACTGGGCGATGCGCGGATCCGATTTTTCGCCGGTGGGCTTGTTTTTGGGTTCGGCCGTGGCGGCTGACAGCTTTGGCTTTCTGACGATCCATGCGATGAGAAAGCCGATGATGGCTGCGCCCAGCAGCATGATCGCGATTTCCAGTATGGCGGTGGGGCGGCCCATTGGATTGAGGTCTTGGAACATGGGGGTGATCATTGTTGAATGGAAATGACGACGCGGCGGTTGAGACGACGCCCCTCTTGGGTGTCGTTGGTAGCGACGGGGTCGGCCTCGCCGAGTGGCTCGGTCACGATTTGTCCTGCTGCGATGCCGCGCGCTGCGAGCTTGGCGACGATGACATCGCAGCGCCGCTGGGCGAGCTTGATGTTGTTTTCGCGGGCGGCAGTATCGTCTGTATATCCTTTGACAAGGCACTTTGTCGTTGGGTGTTGCTTCAAATGGGCGGCAATTGCATCAACGTAATCCTCAAATGCGCTCGGATTTTCTGGGAGTGGACCTGCGAAAGCAAACAGCACGGTATGCGGCTGCGCTAGGTCAGGAGGAAGCGCCTTAGCGTTGGCTACTTTGTTTGGTGGGGATGAATTTGCGGAGGAAGTCCCGGATTCGATGCTGTCGATTTCGTCGATTTCATCGGTGGGTACGCTGTCCTCGGCAATCGTTGCTGGGTTCGATTCTTCCAAGACTGCCGTGGCGGTATTGCAGGCAGGCGTGGCAGATTCCCAACATATCCCCTTGACCTTGCAGACATACCAATAGGTCGATCCTGCAGACCACATCAAAAAGACCAATATGCCGATCACCCATGTTTTCATCGGGTCTCAAGTTACGAATTCGCTGGAAAAGCAGAAATACTATATAAGGGGTGCATTTTGACGAGTTGCTTAGGCACCAGTTATTTTGCTGATGTAGGTGTCACGATAGGCCCGCATTTGTTCCAATGCCGTTGCAAAATCCTCGGGCAATTCACTTTCAAAGAAGACCTTTTTGCGCGATTGTGGATGCACAAAACCGAGGGTCTTGGCATGGAGGGCCTGCCGTGGCAAGGTTTCCATGACATTGGTGATGAAGGCGTGCCACTTGGGGAGGTTGGGATTGACGAGCACGATATGGCCGCCGTAGAACCAGTCGCTGAATAGGGTGTGCCCGATGTGCTTCAGGTGTACCCTGATTTGGTGGGTGCGCCCGGTTTCCAACTTGCATTGGACGAGGGTCGCAAACCCAAAGCGCTCCAATACCTTATAATGTGTGATGGCCCGCTTGCCGACTGAGCCGTCTGGATAGACGCAAAATTTCTTGCGGTCGCCCTTGCTGCGGCCCACATGGCCCACGATGGTGCCAGCATCTTGCGCAACATTGCCCCAGACGATGGCATTGTACAGGCGGTCAATTGTGCGCTCGTAAAACTGCCGTGAGATAAACTGGTTTGCAAAGTCATGTTTCGGAACGACGAGCAGGCCGCTCGTGTCTTTGTCGATGCGGTGGGCGAGTTGTGGGAAGACCCACTCCTCGCGTGGGCCGCCGAGATTTTCCTTGTTGAGGTGGTACAGCAGGCCATGAAGCATGGTTCCAGTCCAGTTGCCCACGCCTGGGTGCACAACAAGATTGGGGCTTTTGTTCACGATCATGAAGTCCTCGTCTTCATAGTGGATCTCCACGGGCACATTTTCCGGGCCGAGCTGCGGCGGCGGCGGATGCGGGAGCATAATGGTGGCCTCATCGCCAGGTTTGACCTTGTAGCTTGCCTTGACAACCTTGCCGTTGACCCTGATGCAGCCTGCAATTGCTGCATTTTTGATCTGGGTCCGGCTTTTGTTGCGCATGAGCATATAGAGCCATTGGTCGAGGCGCATGATCGACTGGCCTGGATCAGACTTGTATTTGCGGTGCATGAAGAGGGATTCCTCGTCCACGCTTTCGTCATCTACGCTCTCTTCAGGACGGGTTTCGTCCACATAGGCATCGTCGATGTCCAGTTCATACTCAGGGTCAAAATCCTCTTCCACTGTCTAGCTATTTATCAAGGGTGCAAAACTAGATCAGAATTTTCAGAATTCACAGAATCAATCAGGGGGTTGAATTCTGGGAATTGTAGCTTTCGTGGGCAGTGGTTGCTGCCTAGCCTTGCGCTGATTTCGAGGTGGATTGCCTTTTGTAGGGATGCCTGCGTGGCTAGACCAAACGCAACTCTTTTTTGCTACGAATGCTGAAGAACAGGATGGTTGCACCGCCCAGGACAAGCAGGGTAGAGATCAACTCGGCTTGGGTGAACTGGATCCCGAGGATGTCATAAGCTTCATTGACCCTGATTTTTTCGATGGCAAAGCGCTCCAATCCGATCAGGATCATGTAGATGCCTGTGACGATGCCTGGATATTTCATTTTTTTGCGGATGCTCCACAGAATCAGGAAGATGGCAGTTCCCATCAAGGTTTCATAGAACGGCGTGGGATAGACGGGTACTGGCAAGTGGTTGCAATAGATGTCCATGCAGCCTGGTATCGGGATGCCTTCCATGGCGACGTTGTGTGGATAGTCAAACGACCACGCCCAATCTGGCAACCAACTCAACCATCCGGGTTTGGGGTTGGGATTGGGGATGCCCCAATCACCATCGCCTGAAAGTTGGCAACCAATGCGCCCGACAGCGTTGGCGAGGGCGAGGCCTGGCGCAAACGCATCTACGCATGTGAGGATATGGAAGCCCTTGCGGTGCAAGTAATAGATGATCAATCCGCCAGCGCAGAGCAGTCCACCAAAAAACGAGAGTCCGTTGAAGCTCAAAAGGTCGTCGATGGGATGCTGCCAAAAAGCGCTTTTGGGTTCCAGCATGGCAAACAGTTTGGATCCCAAAATCCCCGCCACAAAGGCGATGGTGACGATGGTGCCGAGGTAAAAGGATGGAAAGGTATCGATCTCCTCCAATGTTTCCTTGACGTGTTGCCGCTTGCGGTACTCCATGTACTTCAATCCGCCGCCGATGAGCAAGCCCAGCAAGCCCGTGAGCCAAAATCCATTCATTGAGAGCAGAGCGGCCTCGGTATCGTTGTTGAACAATTCACGCTCAGTGATGTAAAGGCCCAGTTTATAGCCCGCCAAGCCCCAGATTAGCGCTTGGATCACGACCTCTTGGATGCCCATGGGGCCGGCGGTGCGCACTTGCTTGCGAAAGGCCTTGTACTGTCCGAGGCCCTCGCGGCGCTTGAGTTCAGCTTTCAGGGGAATGTAGGCTGCGACAAATCCCAAGGCAAGGAAAAAGCCAAATGTCTTGGCTGGCAACATGATCGCCGTGCCGAAAAGGTCATTGATGAGGTCGCTGAGACGTGGGTACATGTGCGATCAGGTATCTGTGGGGTGAATATGGCGCTAAAGCTAAGGAATTTTTTTTGGGCAGTGAGGGGAGGGTTTTGGGGATTAGAAGGTAGTTAGCAGTTAGTAGGTAGCAGTTAGCAGTTGCGCTACTCAACTGCTACCTGCTAACTGCTACCTACTAACTGCTACCTAAATTTAATTTTCCTACCGTTGAAATAATTGATAATTTAGCCCCTCTTTAGATTTGATCCAATACGGAAAACATGAGTATTCTTGTCAATAGTAAGTCTAGGATCCTAGTTCAAGGGTTCACGGGCAAAGAAGGTAGCTTCCATGCCAGCCAAATGATCGAATACGGCACCAACGTGGTCGGCGGCATCACCCCTGGCAAAGGCGGCGAGTTGCACCTCGGCCAGCCTGTCTTCAACACGATGGAAGATGCTGTGCGCGCCACGCAAGCCAATGTCTCGATCATCTTCGTGCCCCCTAGATTTGCGGCCGACGCGATCATGGAAGCAGCAGATGCTGGCATCGAGCTCATCATCACGATCACCGAGGGCATCCCCACCCGCGACATGATCTACGCCAAGAAATACATCGACGACCGTGGGGTGCGCATGATCGGCCCCAACTGTCCAGGTGTGATCACGCCAGGTCAGTGCAAGGTCGGCATCATGCCAGGCTTCATTCACAACCCCGGCACCATCGGCATCATCAGCCGCTCGGGTACCCTCACGTATGAGGCCGTCGATCAAGTGACCAAGCAGGGCCTCGGTCAGAGCACTTGCGTAGGCATCGGTGGCGACCCGATCATCGGCAGCCCCCACATCGACATCATCAAGCTGTTCATGGACGATCCTGAAACCGAAGGCATCATCATGATCGGCGAAATCGGCGGCAGCAACGAGGAAATCGCAGCCGAGTGGATCAAAGACAACCTCCGCAAGCCCGTCGTCGGCTTCATCGCCGGCCAAACAGCCCCTCCCGGACGCCGCATGGGTCACGCCGGCGCGATCGTGAGCGGCGGCAAAGGCACAGCCAAGGAAAAGATGGAAGTCATGGCCGCCTGCGGCATCCACGTTGTAGAGACGCCCGCAGATCTCGGCATCACGATGGCGAATGCGTTGGCAGAATGGAAAAGAAGGCCGATCATCGTCTGAGGTGAAGGGGTTTGGAATGGATAATGAAAAGGCGGCTCGTGTGAGCCGCCTTTTTTGTAAAACTACTTTTTGGTAGCAGGTGGAGGAGACGGCTTGGCAGGAGGGTTGTTGCCTCTGTTGGGACCGGATGGTTTGCCCGTTGTGCTTGGGCCGTTGGGAGGAGTACTTGGTTTTGCCATTTGAAATATTTAAGAATTAAAATGTGAAAAATAGAATGTAAACCATCGTTATAGATCAACGATTTGGCGGATGATGGATTGTACGTGTGGGCATGTCGCTTTGTTTGTAATGTTTCCAAAGCAAATTCGTTTTCGCAAAAATCCTTATTGAAGAAACCTTTAATTTCTCATGGGATCGACGGTATTTTTTCTCTGATCCCATTCCCCCACACATTTCCCCGATTCTCCGATACGCGAGCACACCGCATCACGATTCCCGTTATCTTGCTCGCACAATGATGAAGGGACGTTTCTATACCATCCTCATGCATGTGATCGGTTGGCTGGTCTTTTTCATCCTGCCTATGATCATCCTGCCACCTGATCGGCTTACGATTGGCTTTGATATCAATGCCCTGATGCTGTTTGTGCGGATTTCGACGGTTCCGCTCATTGGCTTTTTTTACCTGCACTTGCTGGTATTGCTGCCCAAGCTCTATTTGCGCAGGCGGTATTTTGGGTATTTCCTGGGGCTTATCGGCGGTTTTGGGGCCACGATTCTCATCAACCGGGCATTGTTTGTGACGCTGTTTTCCCCGGATGCATTGCTAGACAACCGCGTGGAGATGCTGCTACCCGTGACGGCTGTGCGCAGCGGGGTGGTGCTAGTCGTGTCCTTTGTCCTGTTTATTTACCAGCGGTGGCAGCTCTCTGAGACTGGCAAGGCACAGGCCGAGCTCAGTTACCTCAAAGCTCAGATCAATCCGCACTTTCTCTTCAATACCCTCAACAGCATCTATTACCTCACGCTGCAAAAGAGCGATCATGCACCCAAGGCCGTGGAGAAACTCAGTGCCATCATGCGATATGTGATTGACGAGGGCAACCATGATCGCGTGCCGCTGGAGCGCGAAGTGGCTTATCTCCAGGACTATATCGCCTTGCAAAAACTGCGTTTTACCGACAATGTGCACATCGACTTGCGGGTGCAGGGCGACATGGTCGGCAAGGAGATCGCGCCGCTCATCATGGTTTCGTTTGTGGAAAATGCGTTCAAACACGGCATCAGCATGGAGGTCGAGTCGCCGATCGCCATCACGTTGGCGGTGAGCAGCGACCACATCAGATTCAGCGTGCGCAACCGCAAATTTGGCAGCTTTGAGGACGCGCCAGCCGAGTCGGGGATCGGGATGGAAAATACCCGACGCAGATTGGAAATCGCGTATCCGGGACGGTATGAGATGGATGTTTTGGAGGATGCGGATGTGTATGAAGTGGCGCTTGCGCTACAGATGCATTAGCCAATACTGTCGATCACAATTGCAAAATCACTATCTTTGAACCAAAAGGCAACATTATGATCAAGAGGCTCGTCGTTGAGAAGTTGTATGATCGCTTCGATTTTGACCTCACTTTCAATGAGGATTTGAACCTATTGACGGGGCGGAATGGCTCAGGCAAGACAACTTTGATGAAGATCATGTGGGGGATGCTGAGTGAGCGGATTGGGGATGTGGCGAAGTATCCTAGCGTGGAGAATGTACTAATGGAGGTGGGGGATTTGAAGTTGTTTCAGGGAAAGAGGAATAGTGCATTGTCTCCCGGGATCCCCGACTTACAGTTTGATTATGAGTACCTTGCAGGTCTTGGCCATGAAGAAGGACTAGTGCATTGGAGGGTTGGGAATGAGAAAGTAATGTTGCTCGGTGGCGGAGCTAATCCTATCTTGAGTCCGCCAAATCGTACGCTATTCTTCCCAACGTTTCGCAGAAATGAAGGCGGATATGAGTTCTTGAATGTCCCGCAACCATCTGGCCAGAATCCCCTTGCAGATGAGAATTTGGCCAATATGATCCGAGCTGCAAGCAATGGGCCTCGGAGTTTTCACGTCTTTGTGAATTATTCCTCGACGATCGATATTGAATTTATCCTGGCGACTTTGCGCGCCAATATCGCAGATCAGGCCCAGGTTCTGGAAAAGGAACAAAGCGATTTCGTCTTGCAAACAACAGCAGACGTTCAGGGAGATGAAAAAGCAATCATCCAAGCGATCAGAAATAAGCAAGTAGAAACGAATTCCAAAGTGGCTGAGTTGATGAAACCGCTCACCCGACTCAGTGAAATGATCGCGGTTCTGTTCAAGGAAAAAGGGATTCAGGTTGCTGAAAATCTAACCCTAGGCACGAATTTAAACACAGTCCACTCCGAACACCTCAGCTCCGGCGAAAAACAAATGCTCAGCTTCCTCGCCTATTGCTCGATCTGCAAAAATACGATCATCTTCATCGACGAACCTGAGCTGAGTCTGAGCCCCGATTGGCAACGGCTTATCGTGCCAATGTTGCTGGATATCCCGAATGGAAACCAGTATTTTATGGCTACCCATTCGCCATTCATCTACGCGAAGTACCCCGACAAGGATATTTTCCTCGATCAAGACAAAGGAGGAAACTGAGATGGGAATGCCCCAAGCAACGCCTGATGAATTGCTGGCTGCTATGCTCAAATCCACTTTGCCGACCGTTTTCGTGGAAGGTGATGACGACATTACCATCCTTCGAAATTTAGAGCCGCACCTAGGCTTCGGCAGCATAGACTTCGTGGGTTGCGGTGGTCGAAATTCCGTTCTGGAGATTTTTAAGCGTCGTGAAGAACTGGATGGCAAGAACGTTGCCTTTTTTGCCGACCAAGATTTGTGGTTTTTTCAAGGAGTTCCCCAGGAATATTCTGAGATCGTATTTACGGAAGGATATTCGATTGAAAATGATCTCTATTTTGACGGCAGCACAAGACTCAATGAGTTGCTCGACGAGGCTGAGTTGAATTTCTTGATGACTTTGAAGCACAATGTCGCGACTTGGTTTGCCTTTGAAGTCGAACGCTCCTTGGCAGGCGAGATCAGAGATTTTGCGCAGGTGAGTTTGCTTTCTGAGAAAACAATGTCACCCCAAAAGTCTGATTTTCATCCGGAGTTTCTCAGCAGTCGCGATTACAAAAATCCCCAATCTGAGCTGTTGCACAAAGTGCTGATTCCAAATTTTGGAGGTTTGCGAGGAAAATTCTTACTGGATTGTTATCAAAAGGTGTTTGTCCAATTGCGAGACCCAAAACGCATCAAATATTCGGATCGCCACCTCATGGATCTTTGCTACCGCGAAGGAATCAAATCTTCCAACCCCACCTCCCGCATCAACCAAATCATTGCTACGCTCCAAGCAAAACTGCAATGATCACCGCCATCGCCATCGACGACGAGCCGCTTGCGCTCGAACTCATCAAGGCTTATGCGGCGCAGGTGCCCAACCTTGACCTGCGTAAGACCTTTACGCGCACGAGCGAGGCGCGGCAATATTTGCAGGATTTCCCCGTCGATCTGATCTTTCTCGACATCCGCATGCCCGACATCTCTGGCATCGAGTTTTACAAGGCGGTGGGGGGTGACACGCTGGTGATTTTCACGACGGCTTACAGCCAATATGCCGTTACTGGTTTTGACCTCAAAGCGGTCGATTACCTGCTGAAGCCCTTCACGCATGAGCGCTTTGTGCAGGCGGTCACGCAGGCACGTGGGCATCTCGCGGCGCGGCAGCGCCATGGCGCACCTGAGCAACGCAGCCTTCAAGTGCGCGCAGAATACAGCTTGGTGAGCATTCCGCTTGCCGATATCTTGTATTTCGAAACGATGGACGATTATATCAAAATCCACATCGATGGCCGCAAACCTGTACTTACACTCATGCGCATGCGGCAAATGGAGGAAAAACTCTCGGCCAAGGATTTTGTGCGCATTCACCGCAGCTATATTGTGCCTGTTGCACGCATCATGGCAGTGCGCAATAAAATCGTGCATTTGGCGGGCTTGGAGATTCCGATCGGCTCGACTTATGAGGCTGGATTTTGGGCGGTGTATGGCAAATGATCAGCCTGTGCTGTAAATCACGCGGGCTATCTTGTCGATACCTGGCTTGTAATCTTCCTTATCTTGGAGCGCATTGGCTTTGCGACGGATCGTATATTCAGTGGTGAAGCTACGCAGGAGGGCACGGTCTTTTTCAGCTTGCGCTGTGCCGCCCTTGTCGTCATATTGGCCCCATTGCGGGACAATCGGATTTCCCATGACCATCAGATAGACGATGCCTGTGGCATCAAGTTGCTGACGGTACCATTGCTCGGTTTCCAGTCCCGGCAGAAAAAAGCCTGCTTCTTGCAGCGCATTTTCCATGTCGTTGCGGCGAGGTCCTTGCACATTGAGGGTGTCGCAGATCATCGTGCCACCAGCTGACAGGGCTTCAAAATAGACGTGGGCAATGCGCGACATTTCGGCGGGTGCGAACCCATGAAAGGCGCGCACATTCACGATCATATCGACCTGGGGAAAAGGAAAAGGCGTACACATATCGTGTACAAATATGGTGGGATGCTGGAATCGCAAGGCTTTGAGCAATTCCATCTCTTTCAGGACATTGGGGAGTTTCTCGAGCAATTGCATGGGGTCGTCATACAGCAGCTCGTTTTGTGAGCGGATCGCATAGGCCGAGATGTCGGTCGCCAAGACATTGCAGCCCAGATTGGCGTAAAGCCAAGGCGATAAATCCATGCCGCAGCCAGGAAACCAAACCCGCTTTTCTGCGGACGCCAGTACATTGGGGGCAAACCTGAGTGCACTCTCCAAATGGAATTTTTCAATCTTTTCCAGATGGCTTTTATCGTTGAGATAATAGGCATCCCAAGCCGCCGCATCACGCCAATCTTGTGGTGGTTTCATGCTGGAAATTACGAAAAATATGCAAGCATGCATGCGATATTTTCGGAGCTTTTGCAGACATTTTGGGAAAATATTGTGATTGGAAGGAGCCGTCTGCGTGCTCACTGCAACGGGCGTACGATCCCGCCCTGCGAGAGCACCTTTTCGTTGGCCCACTCCCGACGATGTCGGGATGGGACGGGCCAACGAACAGGTGATTTCCAAATTTCATGATTGCCCGCTGCCCGAGGTGTGCGTCATCGTGCTGCCCGCCTTGTTTTGCGGGAAGGCTTTGCCTGTCTTCATCGGTGATCATGATGGCTACTAGGCAGCTTGCAAGGTCTATTCACCGATAGATTTGATTTATTCTCCGAAAGGCCATTCCCATGCAGCCAATTTTCCCGAATGTTGCCACATGAAATGTAGGGTTCCTCTTTTTTTCCTGATCCTGCTCTGCGGCCTCGCCGTGCAGGCACAATCCAAATTTACGGTCAGCGGCACGGTCAAGGACAAATCCACAGGTGAGGCCATGATCGGTGTGCTCCTGCGGGCCATGACGAGTGAGGGCACTGCTGCCGGCGGTGCCTACAGCAATGAATATGGTTTTTATTCAATCACCTTGCCCGAAGGCGATTACCTGCTGCGGGCAGACTACGTCGGCTATGACACGGTGGCGATGCAACTGCCGCTCCACCAAAATCAACGCATGGAGGTCGCACTGTTTGAAAAGAGCACCCAAGTCGCCGACGTCGTGATCACGGGTGAAAAGGAGGATCAAAATGTGACCCAGGCACAGATGGGCGTCACCAAGCTCGACATGCGGGAGATCAACAAGGTACCTGTGCTTTTTGGGGAACGCGACATCCTGAAGACGATGCAATTGTTGCCGGGGGTCAAGAGCACGGGCGATGGCAACGGCGGACTCTACGTGCGTGGGGGGGAAAGCAGCCAAAATCTCATCTTGCTCGACGAGGCACCCGTGTACAATGCCTATCATTTGCTCGGATTTTTCTCGACCTTCAACTCAGATGCCATCAAGGACGTGGCGCTGTACAAGGGCACGGCGCCTGCGCAATATGGCGGTCGCCTCAGCTCGGTGATCGATGTGAAAATGAATGAGGGCAACAATCAAAAATACCATGTGAGCGGTGGTGTCGGCATCATCGCGTCTCACCTCAACGTCGAGGGGCCCATCGTCAAGGACAAGGGTTCCTTTCTCGTCACAGGCCGTCGCACCTATGCCGATGTATTTCTCAAGTTGTCGCCCAATGAGAATTTCAAAGATGTCAAACTTTATTTTTATGACGTCAATCTCAAAGCCAACTATGCGATCAATGACAAAAATAAACTCTATCTATCGGGCTACCTTGGGCGTGACCAACTGGGGCTCGCGGCTTTTGGGATCAATTGGGGAAACAAGACGGCCACATTGCGTTGGAACCACTTGATCAACAGCAAGTGGTTTAGCAATACATCCGCCATCTACAGCGATTATTCTTACGAAGTCGGGTTGTCGGGAACCTCTTCTGATTTTAGCTTGACATCTGGGATACAGGATTTTAACTTGAAGCAGGAGTTTCAATATTTTGCAACGCCCAAGCATACTTTACGCATGGGTTTCCAGGCCATCCACCATACAGTGACGCCTGGGCAAGTGACCTTGAGTGATACCTCCACATTTCAACCGCCCATTGTGCAAGATCGCAGTGGCTTGGAAAGTGCCGCATTTTTTGCGGGGGAATGGGCACCTGCAACGCGGCTGCGTGTGAACTATGGGCTGCGTGTTTCTGCTTTCAGTCAGTTGGGCGGCGGGGATTTTTACCGCTATGATGCCGAAGGCAATGTCACCGACACCACCCAATACGATGCTGGCAAATTCATCCAAAACTACATCTACCCTGAGCCACGACTCTCGCTCAGCTACACGGTCGGTGAGAGCAGTTCCCTCAAAGCGGCCTATACCCGCAACGCCCAATACCTGCATATGGTAAGCAATGCCACCGCCACCAACCCGACCGACGTTTGGATTCTGAGCAGCCAAAATGTGAAAGCCGAGGTGTCTGACCAAGTCTCGGTCGGTTATTTCCAAAATTTGAAAGAAAATATGTTTGAGGCCAGCGCAGAGGTCTATTACAAGCAGATGTACAATCAGCTCGACCTGCGCAATGGTGCCGATATCCAAGCCAACGAATTCATCGAGGGCGAATTGGTCTCGGGTATCGGGCGCGCCTATGGATTGGAATTGTTTTTCAAGAAAAAGAAAGGCGCATTTACGGGCTGGGTGAGCTATACGCTCTCGCGCACAGAGCGCAAGATTGAGCAGATCAACGATGGCAACTGGTACAAGGCCAAGCAAGACGCCTTGCATGACCTGAGCGTGGTGGGCATGTATGACATCACCAAGCGCATATCGGTCGCGGGCACATTTGTGTATCGCACGGGCAATGCCGTCACATTTCCAACAGGGAAATATTATGTCGATGGACAGCTGCAATACCTCTACACTGAACGTAACGGCTACCGCATGCCCGCCTATCACCGCATGGACATCAGCGTGACGGTGCAGGGTAAGCCTAGACCCAAATATGAAAACTCATGGAATTTTGCCTGTTACAATGTTTATGGCCATCAAAATCCATATTCGATTGATTTTCAGGAAGACCCCAACGATGCGACCAAGACACAAGTCGTCCAGACCAGCCTCTTTCGCTGGGTACCATCCATTACCTACAATTTCAAATTCTAATTTCCAGAAGACATGAAACGCTTCACACAATATATCCTGTTGATCGGCGCCTTAGGACTGAGTGCCTGCACCAAAGTCATCGATGTCGATATCGACCAAGCTCCTGCACGCGTCGTGATTGAGGGCGAAGTCACCAACGGTGCAGGGCCACATATCGTGCACCTGAGCAAGAGCGTGGGCATCTCAGATCCCAACGCATTTCCCGAGGTGCAAGGAGCCTTTGTGCGCATCGCCGACGATGAAGGCAATGCGGATACACTCCTTGAGACGCGGCCGGGCTACTATGCCTCCAACAGTCTTTTGGGCAGGCCCACGCATGCCTACACACTCACCGTCACAGTCGGCGATCAGACGTTTACGGCTACGAGTACCATGCCAGAACCCATTCTCATGGACAGCGTGTTCAATCTCAACGTCTCGTTTTTTGGCAGTACGCGGTATCCCGTGCTTGTATTGCTACAAGACCCTGGCAACCAAAAGAATCAATACCGCTTCATCACCACGGTCAATCGCAATCGTCAACCAGGTTCTATTTCCCAAAACGACGATTTTTTTGATGGGCAGGCCACGCAAATTTTCCTTCAAGGGGTCGGTGCCGAAGTTGTGATTGGCGACACCATCGCGCTTCAGATGCAATGCATCGACGGCAGTGTGTATGAGTATTTCAGCAGCTTTGGCAGCAGTGGCGGTGGCCCAGGCGGCAGCAGCGCTCCCGCCAACCCCTACACCAACCTGAGCGGCGGCGCGATGGGCTACTTCAATGCCTGCACCGTGGATCAGCGCACGATTGTGATCCGCTGAGTGCTGTTGCTTGGTGTATATAGCAGCTATGCTCGGTGTGATGAAACACCCTCACCTACCCACTACAGCTTCGATTTCCCACTGCATTTGTTGGTGGGGGCGATTTTCAGGAGGGTGCAAACTGTGGGCGCAATATCGGGGATCACAACCACGACATCTGATTGCATGACGGGTGTGGACCAGCCCCACCATAGGAGGGGCACGTGGGTGTCATAATCATAGTGTGTGCCGTGGGATGTCCCTTTTTTGTAGCGCCAAGGTTCATTTTTGTTGTAGGGCGCCTGCATGTAGCCATAGTTGGCGAGGTAGAGCACATCGCCGCTGCGCTCTGCGTAATAGCCGTTTTGAAGCAGGGTCTCACCAGCATTGGTGGGTTTCATGGTCGGCAAGTCGGTGGCTGAATAGGCTTTTTCAATGCCTGGAAACCCTTGCATGGCGGTCACTACGATGTTGCGCAAGGAGTCCAAGTTGAGGTTGCGTTTGGCGGCAAGGCGGCGATTGAGGTAGATGCTGTGGCCCTTGACCGCTGTACACAGCGAATCCTTGCCGGCTTGGTCCCCCAATTGCAGGCGCAGCTTGTCGCGCAATTGGAGACCTTCGATCCAGCCGCCTTGTTCGCCATGGTCTTGGGCATAAGTCGGATTGGGGGCACCGCCGTGGTCGGCAGTCAAGAAGACCAGCAGATTGGCTTTGCCGATGCGCGCATCCAGAAAAGTCAAAAAATCGGCCAAGTCACGGTCTAGGCGCAGATATGTGTCTTCCACCTCGCGGGATTGTGGCCCAAATTGGTGGGCGACCATGTCGGTGGAGGAGAAGCTCAGGCTCAGGAAATCGGTGACATCATCGGCGCCGAGTGCATAGTGAGAGACGACTTGCTTGGCAAAGTCTTTCAGGAATAGATTGCCCCAAGCGGTGGATTTGAATTCGCCGCAGCAGTTGAGGGGATCGATCTTGAAAAGGTGGGGAAATGTCGCGGGTTCATCTGAGATGTAGGTGCCTTCATAGCGGCTGTCGTCGGGATTGTCGCTCGCCAGATATTGCGCGGCGGGTAGGAGCAAGGTCCAACCTGATGGGTCGCTGAGAAAACGCTTGGGTTGCGCCAATGCATTCACCGAATCCACCCATGTGGGGAAACCAGTCTTCATGGCGGGGTAATAGGTGCTGGAAATCATATTGCCTGTGACATCGTCAAACCAGAATGCCGCGTCGGCACTTTTACCGACGGGCAAGATCGCCGAGCGGTCTTTGAGGGAGACGCCGATGGTCTTGGCCTGGCCTTGTGTAGCTGCTTTGAGTTGGTCGGCGATGGTGGTGGCATCTAGTTGGAAGGGCGATGCACCTCTGCCGACGCTGCGTGTGGCGGCAATCCCAAGGTATGGGAAACGGCTGTCGAGGACGCTGCTGTGCTGTGTCACGACTGTGCCGACGCCGATCGCCGACTGATCGATCCAATCGTTCATGATGATGCCGTGGCGCGAGGGCGTGGTGCCGGTGAAGATGCTGGCATGGCCGGGTGCGGTTTCGGTGGGCACATAGTTGTAATTGCAGTTGGAAAATGAACTGCCTTCGCCGACGAGGCGCTTGAAGCCGCCTTCGCCAAAATTGCTCCAGAAGCGGGCGAGGTAGTCATAGCGCATTTGATCGACGACGATGCCCACCACGAGTTTGGGCTGCTTGGGAAGCTTGGTTGAGGGTCTGCCTTGCGGGCCCGATTGCCCCGTGCGGGTACTCGGGCAGCCCATCACACACAGGGCGAGCGCCCAAACAAACACGTTTACAACGCCAAATGAATGCATTTTCCACTTCATGCGACCAAAATACGGACAAAATCGCTTGCTTGGGTTGAGATAGGGTTAAGAATGTGTCGCGGCTGCTATTTGCATGGCCCTTGAGGGTCGCGAAGCCAGGACTGGTGGTGCCCAGTAGGCTTGCGCCCCCCAAAATTCAATTTTTCAGTTTTTAAAACGTGTGCAAGTCGGCCAGATTTTTTTTTCGCTAGATTTGGACTTCGGAAACTTCAACAACATCAGATATGAATTGAAGTAAGCGTTACCCAAAAAATCGATGGAGGCAATAGAAATTGTAAAGGCAGGTTTGGCGGATATTGCAGCGTTGCAAATCATCGGGCGGCATACGTTTGCAGAGACATTTGCTGCGGGAAATACCGAGGACAATCTAAATAAATATCTAGCAGAGGGCTTCTCCACTGAAAAACTGACTTCCGAGCTGACCAATGCCAGCTCTGCATTCTATTTCGCCAAGCATGGCCTGCAAGTGATCGGCTATCTAAAGCTCAACCTTGGGCAAGCCCAAACTGAACTCAAAGACACGACAGCCTTAGAAATCGAACGCATCTATGTTTTGAAGGCATTTCATGGCAAGGAAGTCGGGCAGGCCTTGTATGACAAAGCCTTGGAAATTGCAAAACAGACCCGCGCGTCTTACCTATGGCTCGGCGTCTGGGAGGAAAATCCAAGAGCCATCCATTTTTACAAGAAAAATGGCTTTGTCGAGTTTGACAAACATACCTTTTTCCTCGGCGACGATGCGCAGACAGATATCATGATGAAATTGATGCTGGTGTAGCACCGATGAATAGCATCCCTGCGAGGCCGAATTGCTATTTTGCATACAATTCGGCAGCCTGTCTTGCAACAAGATCGGCCTTGGCTGTTAGGAGTTTTAGCAGGGCTGCATACCGTCAAGCTTCTCGACACTTCCCACCTACAAAAAATAATTGTAAAAAAAATTGCGCAACCAAAAAGTTGCGCATATATTCGCAACCTGAAAGTTGCTTATTCTAAATCTTGAAAATGAAGCAGGATATATTCCAAGCGATCGCCGACCCCACACGTCGGGCTATTCTGACATTGATTGCTATTCAGGCATTGACACCCAATGCAATGGCAGAAAAATTTGATATGAGCCGACAAGCGGTTTCAAAGCATATTAAAGTATTGCATGAATGCGAATTGATCAAGCCTGAGCAGGTTGGCAGGGAAATCTATTATCACTTCAATCCTCCAAAAATGCAAGAATTTGATCATTGGGTTTCCCAATTTAGGAAAATTTGGGAAATCCAATTCAATCAATTGGATGAAGTATTATCAACACTTAAAAAAAAGAAACAATGAAAAACGACTTGTTATTTGATTTCATCGTTGACAAAACAGCAAAAACTGTATTCATCACGAGAACGTTTGATGCCGAACTTGATTTGGTTTGGGACGCCTGCACGACACAAGAACTTCTTGATCAGTGGACGGCACCTGCACCATGGGTAGCCAGAACAAAATACATGAATTTTGTAGTGGGCGGAAAGCGGTTCTACGCCATGGTAAGCCCTGAGGGACAGGAGCGTTGGGCGATCCAGCGATATACGTCTATTACGCCAAAAACTAATTTCCAGTTGCACAATGCTTTTGCCGACAAGGATGGAAATCCTGAATTGCCAGGGTCTGAATGGGATTACAATTTTAGCGAAAAGGACGGCATTACAACGGTGCGTATTTCTATTTTCAATGAATCGTTTGATCGTATGGAAAGTTTGCTAGAAGGCTTCCAACATGGATTTACAATTACTTTGAACAATCTAGAAAATCTATTGACAAGCCTATCGAAACGTCAATAGGTAAGGATACACCTTCCTATTTCATCAATATAATTTATGCCCGATAAGCATGAAATATTTTTTTTGCAAAAACTAAGCGTAAGCAGTTCTAAATTTTGAATCGATATGATAGAAGAAATAGAAGCCTATATCAGTAGCCAACCCGAGGCCAAGCGCCGCGATATGCAATGGCTACATGCGCACTTTTTGCAAATGTCCCCTGCCTGCAAATTGTGGTTTCTCGATGGCAAAAATACCGACGGTAGAGTTGTCGCCAATCCCAATATTGGGTATGGATGTTACACCATCCAATATGCCGATGGTAAAACCAAGGAGTTTTACCGCGTAGGTCTGAGCGCAAATACTACTGGAATCTCTGTCTATATCAGGGGCGTTGCAGACAAAAACTACCTGCCAGAGACTTACGGGAAAAGCATCGGCAAGGCAAGCGTGAGCGGGTACTGCATCAAGTTTAAGGGACTCAAGGAAATCGATGTTGAAGTGCTAGCGGCGGCGGTAGCTTTTGGGATGGCGCAAAGGCTGTGATTTCTGGGCAGGTATGGACTGATCATGCCTGCTTTCGGCATCAAGGGACCTAGGTAGCCTTGGTCAATCGACTGCGAAATGATTGAAGGTCACCGATTTTAATATCCAATTCAAATCACTATCTTGCAGGATGATCCATCGTTTTAAAACATTGTTCTTGCTCTTGTTCGTATTTTTCTGCACTACACAGGTTGTGAGGGCGCAGGTGTATTTTGAGTTTTTGCTGCGGGTGCCGGTCGTCGATACATTCGGTGTCGATGATGGGGCTGTCGGTCAGCAATTTTGGATGGAGGCCGATCCTAGCTACACTGGACTGCTCCTGAATTGTTGTCCGGGACTTGTCGATGCCAATGGCTATGTGGAGGATTCAATCTTTGTGCTGGGACCTGGCGCGGGCGCCTTGCTCATGCACACCCTGGACTGTCGCGGAGATACGATCACGACGAGCGTGGCTTTTGACTCCACGTTTTTGAACCATGTTGCTGATACGATCTTCCTGTGTGCGAGCAACAATCTGGTCTGCTCCATCACCGACATCTATGCTGCTCAATGGGGCAATGCGACCCACTATGGGTTCAACTATACCGCGAGCGGCACGCCAGTGAGCTCTGAATGGGACTTTGGCGACGGCACCACGTTGAGTGCGGGACCAAATGGCCCAGGACCCAACGGCATCTTTCATGCCTATGCAGTGAATGGCACCTACAATGTCTGCGTGGTCACGACCTTTTCAGACGGTTGCGTGGCCTCCTACTGCCAACCTTGGAACATTGTCATCGGCGGCCAAGGAAGTTCCGCGACATGGTTTTCATACGGGGTCAATGGGCAAACGGTCAACTTCCAGGACTCCACGACAGGCACAGCCCCTGTGCAATCTTGGTGGTGGAATTTTGGGGACGGATCCTTTGACATCACCACCGGCCCGAATGTGAGCCATAACTATGCGACACAAGGGCCTTATGACGTGACTTTGGAGACGTTTACAACCGACACCTTTTATGACGTCGCCACGCGCACAATCTCGCTTGTGCCCCCACTCACGTGCCACGCCGGATTCACCCATGCCCCCGACACCAGTGGCCAATATACCATCTTGGGCTACCTCGCCTCCACGGGCACCAACCTGAGCTATCACTGGAATTTTGGGGACAATACCACGACCATTCAGCCCTACCCCGTTCATCAATATCCCGGAGCCGGGACTTACTACATCTGCCTGACCGTGGCGCAGCCCAATCCCGTCTGCATTGATACCTATTGCGATAGCGTCACTGTCTCCCAAAAGATGGCCTCGGCCTTTACCTTTGCGGTATGGAATCCGGCGACGGTTGGCGTCCCCACACCTCGCAGCAGCGACGGCCTTCACATCGCGCCGCACCCTGTGCGCGAGCGCTTGCACATGACATTGCCTGCGCATGCCACAGGCATAGTGCCTGTGCGCATCTACAACGCGCTCGGTCAATTGATGACCGACAGCGAGGTCGATTTCCACAATGGGCAGGCCGAATGGGACGCTGCTGCACTGCCCGACGGCATGTATGTCGTGCGCATCGGGACAGCGTCGGCGCGGTTTTGGGTGCTGCGGTAGGAGGAGGTGGGGGCGACGTTGTTGCCTTTGGGATGAAGGAGGGTATGCATATTTGGAACTGCACCAATAGCACCAAGTGACAATTCGTTTTTCCTCACTTCTGGGCAAGTGCTCGAGAGGCGCTCTTAAATGGATCCCCAACACGATTGCGCCTTTGGTGGCCCGATCATAGATCGTGGCATGCAGGTGCCACAGGCCGCGCGCTGCACGCGCGCCGCTCCCTAAAAAAAGCCTACAGCACATATTCAATTCAAAAAGACCCGACCACCGCAAGTCATCGGCACCTGCGCTCCGGAACCGCTCGGCAACCCTCATCCGTCTGCCCAGACCCGTTTCGAGACCTTGCAGAGAAAACGAGGGAAAATGGTTATCATTACCAATTATTGTCGTTGATCCACCGCTGAAATGTGTTGTATGAACTGTTTGCCATTGAAGTTGCTTTGTATCGTTTTCTCCTTCGCGCTGAGCTTCGCTTATAGCCAAATCGTGATCAACGAAGGATCCAATCGAAACCTCTCCACCTTTGCCGATGAAAATGGCGATTTTCCAGATTGGATCGAGTTGTACAATGCGGGGTCTGCGACTGTGCAATTGGGTGGCTATACCTTGAGTGACAATCCATCAAACCCCACAAAATGGGCGTTCCCGAATGTCGATTTGCTGCCGGGGGCCTACCAAGTCGTCTTTTGCAGCGGCAAAGACCGCAGACCCATCACTGGATTTGTGAGCGTACTGAGTGAAACCAATTACAATCCTTATGTGGGCTGGAACAACCACACGATGACCACACCTTTCTATTGGGATGGCACCTCTTCCTTGTTGCTCAATTTTTGTTCCTACAGCTCCACGGGATATACCTCCAACTCCGTGTTTCAGCAAAGCAATACACCCTATAGCGCCACCGTTTACAACTTTGTAGATTACAGTTCAGCGATTTGCGAAGCAGAATTTGGATTTAAGGTGTCGCAGCGGCCCAACATCAAGCTCAACAACCATGTCGTTGGGATCGGTACCCAACAAAATTCGCCCGTCGATTATCCAGCCCCTTATGGGAATTGGTATTGGTCTGCAAAAAATCAAATGATCATTCCTGCAGCGGAGCTTGCAACAGCGGGCCTCACGCCTGGGTTGATTACAGACTTCGCCTTTGATGTCGTTTCTACCGACCCCAACACGTTTTATGACTACATTGACTGTGCAATGAAATTGGTTACCGACAGTGTGGTCACCACCTATTTCGATCCCGTGGATCCGCTGCTACGTCTGCACACCAATTTCAAAATTGCAACGACTGGAGAGCCCGTGTACCTCTATGATGCGAACCAAGTGCTTGTGAGTTCCCTGCTTGTAAATTGTGCCCAACCCGACAACAGCACGGGCCTTTTTCCCGACGCCTCCGCCAATGTAGCCCTGTTTTTGAATGGCACGCCGCAAGCCACCAACAATACCTCACAAGCCTTCAATAGTTATCTCTTGCCGCCGATTGTTTCTATGCCAGCAGGCTTTTACAATGTCCCCATTACAGTTACGATCGCCAATCCGAATGGGCTTGGAAGCAGCATTCGTTATACACAAGACGGAAGCGAGCCGACCACCGCATCCACTTTGTACAACGGTTCGCCGATACCCGTATTCTTTTCGAGCGTATTCAAAGCAAAGGCCTTTTCTACCAGTGCATTGCCTAGCCAAGCAGCTGTCGCGACCTATTTTTTTGGCATCAGTCATGTGACGCCTATATTGTCGGTCGTCACAGATGATCAAAATTTATATGGGCCTACGGGCATCTTCGACAATTGGGGGTTTGATTGGGAAAAAGCCGCCTACGTGGAGTATTTTGACACCGCCCAGCAAATGATTTTCTCGCAACATGCAGGTATGCAAGTGGATGGTGGTCTCGGCGGTAGCCGTTCCAATCCGCAGCACTCCTTTAGAGTTGAGTTCGATCATTCCGTTTTGGGTGATGGCCCGATTTACCATCAGGTGATACCAAATCGCCCTTCACGCACCAAATTCAGCAAATTCTATTTGCGCAACGGGAGCAATTATTACCTGACACTGCCCTACAAAGATGCCGCACATCTAGAGGGAATGGCAGCCGAAACAGACAATTATTATTCGGCTTGGAGGCCGATCACGGTTTATATCAATGGCGCTTATTTTGGATTGTATGAGTTGAGAGAAAAATTTGACAAGGAATTTTTTGAAATACACGACAATGCCAATGCCGATTCCCTGGATATTTTGTCGTTGAGCGCGTGGAATGGATATGTTTTGCGGGCGGTGGAAGGTTCCGTTGATAATTTTTATGCCGATTACGATGCTTTCAAGGTAATCAATCCTGCTGACACCAGTTTCTGGAACGATGCCGATCAGCATTTTGATATGCGGTATTACAACGATTACATCATCGGCGAAACTTGGGCGGGCAACATCGATTGGCCGCAAAACAACATCAAATTGTATCGTTCCAATACCAGTGATTTTCGCTGGCGCTTTTGTTTGATTGATTTGGAAGGCGCGATGAACCCTTTTGGTTTTTCAAACGCTTTCGATGACAACGTCGCGCGACTTCTGGCTTCCGATCCCAACAATCCCTTCATCAATATTTTCTTGCGGGGCATTCAAAACGCGCGCTTCAAAAGGTATTTTATCAACCGATTTGCCGACTTGATGAATACCTCCTATCAATATACAAGGCTTTCTACTGTTACAAACAATATGTTCAATCAAACGGTGATTGAAATGCCCAACGAATATACCCGTTGGGGTGATCCCAACAATATCGCTGGGCAGATGAGTGATTTTGTAAACAACCATCAGACATTTTTGTCTGAACTCTCCGTGAGAACTGGTGTTGTAAGGGATCATATCCAGAGTAATTTTTTGCTGAACGCGCAGGTGAATGTAACATTGGATGTCTTTCCCGCTGGCGCAGGAACGATTCAAATCAGCACCATTGTACCTGGCCCTCTCCCATGGACAGGTGTCTATTTTGATGGGAACCCAGTAGAAATGACGGCACTGCCCAATCCAGGATATACGTTTGCATATTGGGATACCAATGCGGTATTGAGTGCGATTGATACCAATATCGCAATTGAACCCAACATCAACGCATCCACACTGTTCAAAGCGGTTTTTGCTATCAACCCAACAAGTATCAATCCAGCAGATGGCAACGGAGCCATTTATATTTATCCGAATCCATCCAATGGGGAATTCACGATCTTGTTGCCAACCGAAAATGCCGAGATCATCGTCTTGAACACGCTCGGGCAGCAGGTCCTCAAAACACAGGCGACGCAAAAAACAACGCGGGTACAACTCAAGGAAAATGGTATTTACATCGTGCGCATCACGACCGAGCTAGGAACGACATCACGCAAGATCGTTGTAAGCCACTAGCGGAAGCGCTTGTGGAAAATTATTTCGTAGTTAATTTTTATGCTTATCGGCAAGTGTGCCAGTATTTCAATTTTTTTGTCATTTCGACCAGAATCTTTGGGTATTTGCAAGGCTCCGAAGGAGCCGCAGCAAAATATCCAAAGACGCAGCGGAGAAATCTAGCGCCTCAAGATACACCTCATATTTAACTTTAATATTGATGAGCTATCGTTGACAAGTGCCGCTTGAACGCACTGTGGTCAAGTAGGAAGTGCTACTGAAGTCGCTAGATTTCTCCGTTACGTGGTCGGGTCCCCGCCTTGCGAGGGCGCAGCGCTTCGCTCCCCTGACCACTTCGGTACCAATGACAAGTGATGTATTGTTCAGATAATCAGTAAGTTGAAAAATTGAATAAATTCGTTGTGAAGGGATCGTGTTGCTGCTGGGCAGGGGGTGTATCTGTGCTCAAGATCCCTCCCCGCACGTTGTGCGGGACACAGCGGCTACGCTACCAATGACACATTGTGTATCATTCAGATAATCAGCGGTTTGCAAAAATGAAATTTTGAGGAGGAAATGATCAGTGTTGCTGTTGTACGCTACCTGTATCTGTGATCAAGATGCCTCCGCTGCATCTTCGATTTCGG
>JANORP010000199.1:0-27949 GCA_031415375.1 Bacteroidota bacterium
CGGTACCAATGACAAGTGATGTATTGTTCAGATAATCAGTAAGTTGAAAAATTGAATAAATTCGTTGTGAAGGGATCGTGTTGCTGCTGGGCAGGGAGTGTATCTGTGCTCAAGATCCCTCGGCTACGCTCGGGATGACCAGGTGGGTTTGTCATTCGATCAAAAGGCAAATCCTATTTGTGGTCACTCGAAATGGCAAACCCTATATACTTATACTGTTAAACATGCGGATAGTCATATTGTCAAACTATGTAATGTAGGCGCAATTTTTACTCGGATGGCTGAAGAAAGGTGACCGTATTTTTGTGGATAGCTTTGCGTTTGCCTTACCTTTTTGATGCCTGTATCACCCCCTCAAAACCCAATGTATGTTGACGGAAATCTTCATGCCCAAACCAGAGTTGGCGCACATTGTGCGCTGCTATTTTACGCTCGGAACGCCAGACGATGCCAATTGTTGCCAGAAAAAATTTAGGTTTTTGCCCGACGGCTGTCCTGAATTGATTTTCCATTTTGGGATAGCACCCCTTAAACAATTGGGTGGAAAGGAGGGCAGCTCCAAGGCCTCAGCTGCTTTGATGGGGCTCTATCAGCGGCATGTCGATGTACAACTTTGTGGCCCTTCCCAGACGCTTTTTGTTCAGTTTCAGCCATGGGTACAAGGATGGTTACTGGGGGATGCCGCTCGCATTGCCACCGACCATCAATTGGAGATTGAAGACGTCTTTCGCCACGGAGAGCGCAATTTCATGGACAGCATTTTGGCTGCAGTCGATCCCAAAGCAGCGATCGCGATGATAGAGGAGTGGCTCTTGAATCGTCTCAAGACCTTCGCCCTAGATCGCCAAGTGGTGCATGCGGTCGGTTTGTTGCGTCAAAGTAGGGGAAAAATTCCCATCCAGACCTTAGAGGAGGGTGTGAATCTCGGGATACGCCGGTTGGAGCAGAAATTTGCAGATCAGGTAGGCGTAAGCTTAAAATATTTTGCGAGGATTGTGCGCATCAGAAACACCGCAGAGGCCATTCGCATCTCGCAAGCGACACGCCTCGCAGACGTCGGCTACGACCATGGTTTTTTTGACCAAGCCCACTTGATACATGAATTTAAGCATTTTGTAAACATGACCCCGACCACCTTTGCGCGTGCAATCCGAGGCAAATCTACGGTGTATGAGCTAGAGGTGGTATCTGTAGATGTTTAAATATATTTCAGACATTTCGTATTTATACAATTTTTAGATGGACCACATTGCCAACTTTGGGTATAGTTATTCATTTATCTACCACTAAAAATTTTGTTATTATGAAAAATCACTTTTCGAAAGGCATTTTTGCCATTGCACTTTTTGTCCTGACTTGGGCAGGACTATCTGCCCAGCCGATCAACATGGGTTCGTCTCCGATCAATTTTGGAGCGGGCTGTAATACGCCTTACATCCGCAGCACGGTCGCTAGCTCCTTGAAGTTGCAATTTGGCTATCACCAAGGCTGTATTGGCCCTGTTTATGACCAAGATCAGATCTATATGGACTTGAACAATGCGCGCATCGGCGTCGGCGTTGCGGTACCTGCCTACCAGATTCAGCTCTCTGCCAACAGTGCTGGCAAACCTGGCAGCTCTACTTGGACTGTGGTATCAGACAAGCGGCTGAAACAAGAAGTGAAAGGTTTCTCAGACGGACTAGCAGCCGTGCGCGGCATCAAGCCCGTGACTTTTCATTACAATGCCACTTCGGGTTATGACTCCAAGCCTGAATATGTAGGTGTACTCGCACAGGATTTGCAGCAGGTAGCTCCCTACATGGTAAAGGAAACCCAAATCACTGACAATGCTGGCAAGACCAGTGATTACCTTGCCGTCGATTTTGGTGCGATGGATTTTGTATTGGTCAATGCAGTGAAGGAACTCGACGGTGAATTGCAAGCACAAAAGGCTGAAAATGAAGTGTTGCGCAGCGCCTTGGACGATATTCGTGCAGAGATTGCGGCCCTCAAATCGAGCCAAGGTCAGACCAGCGTAATTGTCGTGCCATCGATCACAATCGCCCCCAATCCTGTCGGTGCCGAAGCCAGCATTCGCTGTACCTTGCCTGCGAGTGCCAAGGCAGCTCAAGTGCAAGTGATCGGCCTCGATGGCAGGGACTACGGTAGCCTGCGCGTCGATCCCAATCTGCAGACGCCATTGATCCTGCATACCGAGACCATGCCTGCAGGCACCTATATCTTGAAGCTCGTCGCCGATGGCAAAGTGGTCGCCACTACCCGCCTCATCGCACAGCACTGATCTTGCAGAAGTTGATCGCATTTGACCAAGCCCCTGCCATCTGGCAGGGGCTATTGTGCTTATTGTCTCCTCGTAATCAATTCGTTTACAACCAGATGTAAGGTTTTTTCAAAAACATCTGGGAATTGAACCCTCGACGACCATGATTGCAAGCATGCGTGTAGGATGCGCTTGCAAATCCAATGGCTCCAGTGCAAAATTGCCCTATAAAAGGTGGATTTCCATCGTTTTCAAGCACAGTCAACGATGCAAAATATGTGCTTTTTTTGGCATATTATGGAGGCATTCATTCATTATATTTGTTCATCTGCTTTCAGTTTACAATTCCTACATTTGTTTTGAATCACCCGATCACGAAATGTATGTTGAAGGAGATCTATTATCCCTGCGCCGAGCTGGGCCACATTGTGCGCTGTTATTGGACACTGACCACGCCGAGCAATTTTGCTGGGGCGATACGCGATTTTCGTTTCTTACCCGATGGTTGCCCTGAACTTGTTTTTCAGTTTGGGACGCCATTTCGACAGCAATACGGAGGTGTCAAAGGTGTGGGCCAATCTGAGACGACTTTGATTGGCATGTATTCGCGCCATGTCGATTTTCATTATACAGGGCCCAATCAGACGCTATTTGTGAAATTTCAACCCTGGGCGCTGGCATGGCTCATGGATGACTCGGCGGTGCAAGCCACCGACCAATTGGTCACGCCCTTTGATTTTTTCCAGCCTTCGGAGCGCCACATCTTAGAGAGCATTTTGGAAGTCGGCACCCCCTGCGCTGCCATCGCTATCTTTGAAGCATGGTTGTTGGGGCGAGCAGCTACGTTTCAGATGGACGCGCGTGTGGTACATGCCGTCGATCTCATCCGCCAAACTGCCGGGCGCATCCCGATACATTGCCTTGGAGCCAAGGTCAATCTGGGAATGCGAAGGCTAGAACAAAAATTTGCGGAGCAGGTAGGGGTTGGCCTTAAATATTATGCACGCATCATGCGCATCAGGCAGGTAGCTGAAACCATTCAGCGGGAGCAAGAGATCAAGCTCACTGACCTCGCCTATGACCACGGATTTTTTGACCAAGCACACTTCATAAGGGAGTTTCGGCACTTTACTGACATGAACCCTAGGTTGTATGTGCGCATGCTCAAAGGCGAGGCATCACTTTCTGCGTGGTTGGCCGCTGGGGAGCAGCCGTCTGCCTGACAGCATCCTCACATTGCACGCTCCTTACATCAATCGTCGCCACTCAACCCCAGTGCACTCATGACGCTCAAACGATGGGCGTCTGAAATAGGTACACGGTGTTTGCCGAGGTGGATGATCTGCCCAGCCACTTGAAATACGTGGTGAAGGTGCACAATAAACGAGCGGTGCGTGCGCAAAAACTGGTCGGCTGGCAATTGGGCTTCTATTTTGCTGAGGGGTTGGTAGATGCGATGCTCTTCGGTGAGCGTGAATATGTGGGTATTGTTGAGCCGAGATTCACAATAGAGGATCTGGGAAAAGGGTATGCGGATCACCTGCTGCCGAAACCGCAGCACGAGTCCCTCAAATGGTGGCACCGCAGGTATGGGTGCTGCCGCCGTCGTCGTCTTGGACGATGCCTGCTTGAGCACCCGCTGCACTGCCCGCGTGAAGCGGTCTAGGCCGATCGGCTTGGTGAGGTAATCGACGACATCGAGGTCATAGGCCTCCAAGGCATGCTCTGAATAGGCGGTTGTGAGAATGATGGCCGGTCGCACGGGCAACATGCGCAGCAAGGTGAGGCCGTCCAAGACGGGCATGTTGATGTCCATGAAGACCAGATCGACCGTGTTGCGTTGCAAGAAAGTGATCGCTTCGACGCCATTTTCGCATTCGCCAGCTACCGTGAGCAGGCCACTTTGCTCACACCAGATGCGCAAGATGCGCCTGGCGATCGGCTCGTCATCGACGATGAGGCAGGTGGCGCTCATGGTTGCAGCATGAGGGTGAGCGTTGTAGCATAGACGCCATCGGCATCGTCGATGTGCAAACTGTGCGACCCAGGATAGATCAATTCCAAGCGGCGGCGCACATTGCGCAGGCCCACGCCACCTGCGGCGATGGGTGTGACAGCGGGTACATAGCTGTTGCGCACGCGACAAGTGAGTTCATCGGCATCGCTCAATGCAATGTCGATGTGCAAAAACCGCTCATCGGCAGCATTTGCCCCTACATATTTGAATGCGTTTTCCAAAAAGACGAGGAGCAGCAGCGGTGCGATCTGTGCATTGCTGGCAGCTGTCTCTGGCAGCCGCACTTGCAACTGCAACTTGTCGCTGGCACGCATGCTTTGCAGGGCGATAAAATCTTGTACAAAGGCAAGCTCGCGGGCGATCGGGATGCTGGCTGCATGGGCTTCATACAATGTGAAGCGCAAGAGCTCGCTCAAGCGCAGCACCGTTTCAGGAACCGCAGTTGGCTCGGTGAGCGAGATGCCATAGACGGTATTGAGGCTGTTGAGCAAGAAATGGGGACTGATCTGGGCGCGCAATACAGCGACCTCCTCTGCAAGCAGCAGGCGCTCACGCTCTTGTCGCTGCAACTCGGCCAACCAAGTATCCTTGGCGACTTTTACACCTAGCACCACAAACAAAAACAGCACATTGGTCGAGAAAAAATCGATTACCGAGAGTTCTACATCCCCGAATTCTGGGTGTACAGCATACATCAGGTTGAGAACAGGCATCGCCGAATAATACATAACAAAGCAGGCTGCAACCACCAAGGCCATCGAGGAGGTGATAAACAGCAGCCATTTCCCACGGTACAGCCATCGCGGAATGATCCAAAGCGTGAGCGTGTATGTGAAGGGCAAGATGTACAAATTGGTGGCTGCAAACAGGACGGGATAGTGGTCTGGATAGTGCTGCCATGTGTTGGAATCACTCACAAGGGTCGTGAAGAGATAGATCGCCCAGAAGAGCAAGTGCTGCACCCAACGATGCTTGAGTATCGGTGGAACAGTGAAGTTGGGCAATATGATGGAGGCTTTACCTTGCATGACGCTGCAAACACGCGTTTTCCAGAACTCAAAATTAACCCTAAAAGACACGCGAACAAGCACTTTGGTCACGCCAATCTGCCCATTCGTCCTGAATGGCTTTGGAGGCCATAACGGGTGCCTGGAAGCACCGTAAATTTGACCCAAAGTACAATGATACCTTATGCGTCTGCAATTTCTCTTTCTCATTCTGACCGTCGGCCTGCTCGTGGGTTGTAAAAAAGATCCGCCGCCCTATAGTCCGCCTGATGGCAGTTATGGCCTGATTTACAACAAGATCTTCACCAAAACATGTGCCCTGAGCGCTTGCCACAACGGCGAGCAAGGCGCAGCCTACCCCAATCTCGATGGCGCCACAGCTTATGGCGCGATCGTGAATGGCGCCGTGCAAAACAGCCAAGCCCGCAACAGTGGCTTGACGCTCGTGAAGCCGGCCGACCCCGCGAAGAGCTTTTTGTACCAGAAGATGATCTTTGACTCCACGGCCTACGCCTTTGGATCGGCCATGCCGGCCGGCGGGCTCTCCATCAGCCGTGACCCAATCGCCTTTGTGCGGGCTTGGATCGCTGCTGGTGCGCCCGAGACAGGCCATGTCGCTGATCGCAACTTGATTGAATAAATTCCCTCATACCATTGAAAAAATATGAAACGATTCATTCGCCCTCCATTTGTCCTCGTATTGGCTTTGCTCTTTGCAACCGCCTGTGAGCAACCATTTACCTACGACCCCTCAGAAATCCCCGGCGATTTTGTGGGTCTGAATGCACCGGCTGCCGACAGCGGCTACCAGATTCACGTACCTGCCTTCCCTATACCTGCCGACTTTGAGCGGGAATGGTTCATGCGGCTACCCATTGGCAACACGCAAGACATCTATGTCGATCGCTTTGTGGCGCGCTGCCGCCCAGGCACACATCACCTCATCGCCTATGGCTTCGAGGATGAAAATGCGCCCGGCCTCCCGCCCATGGGTGTGATGCGTGACCAAAATCGCAACGATGGCCGTGGCAACATTCGCGGCACCATGTCGGGCACGCTCGCTTATTTTATCTCGCAGTCGGCAGATTTTGAATTGGCCATGCCAGCAGGCACCGCCATCAGGATTCCCGCCAATTCCTCGGTCGATATGAATTCGCACTACTTCAACAAGACAGACAATACGCAATTTGGGGAGGTCTATCTGAATGCCTACACCGTCCCACAATCTGCGGTACAAAAGGTCCTGATCATCGATGATGTGGACAATATTGATCTGCTTGTCTTGCCTCCCCGGCAGGTCACCACGATTACCTATACCGAGATCTTTGAGCAACCCAAAGACCTGCGCATGCTGGTGTCGCATATGCACAAGCGCGGCAAGCAGTTTGATGTCTATTTTGTAGGTGGCGCGCGCGATGGCGAATTGATTTACTCCGCCAACGATTACAAGCATCCTGAGACGCTGTTTTTCACACCTGCGATGCGCATCGAGGCAGGGCAGGGATTGCGCACGGTCATCACCTATGACAATGAAACCAACCGCACGATCAAGTTTGGCGTGACCAGCGAAGACGAGATGGGATTGGCTTTTTACATGTACTCAGAAATCTAAATGATCACAACCATGAAAAAACTCGTTTTCACTATGGTCATGCTTGCGCTCACATGCACAGGCCTGTATGCACAAGCAGCGGTGCCGCTTGCGATCCCCGTGCCGAGCCGCTGGAAATTGCGGGCTGATTTCTACCACCAAGACCTCGCGTTTCAGATCCCCTTTGGGCAGTTGGGCGTCTATCACAAGCCCTTGATTCGGCCCGGATTTGCGCTCGGCGGTGAATATACCTACCAGCAAAAAAAGCACTTGCGGCTCTACCAAAGCGCCCATCTCGGCTACTACAACAACGTGTATGAAGAGCGCTGGGGCACCTTGGGCACCGAGCTGGGGATGGAATGGAAGATTTGGAAAGGCATTTTGGTCGCGCCTAGGATTGGGTTGCAATACAATCTCGTAAAGCCCAGCGACCTGCGCTATGGGTACGAGGGCGACAAATGGGTGCCGGTGCGCAATACCGATCCTGCATTTTCCAGACTCGGCGGCAGCATCGGGCTCGACCTCGGCTACCGCGTGTGCCAAGGCGCCCATCC
The DNA here is from genome assembly GCA_031415375.1 of Bacteroidota bacterium. Taxonomy (GTDB): domain Bacteria; phylum Bacteroidota; class Bacteroidia; order J057; family JADKCL01; genus JADKCL01. The sequence continues at coordinate 7,433 of JANORP010000199.1, forward strand.
GATCGATATCCTCGCCAATGGCAACGTGTCGATCTCAGGGCCTTATATCAAGGGTTCCTTTCCCTTTTATTTGTACAAGTCGGCTGGGATAGGCTTGCGGTTTGGGATGTGAGAGAGGATGGAAATTCCAGCAGGGATATGGCCTCACACATGAAAACGGGCATGGTTGCGCAACCATGCCCGTTTTGTTAAACATTGTCAAAATCAATTCCAGTTTACGTAGAAGTGGTCTCCCTGCGCTTTGAGGCGAAAGTCGTGGCCGTTGTCGCTGCTATTCAGCGTCCGGCTTTGGGTGCAGAGATAATAACCAGCAGCACCGCCTTTCCAAGACACGGGTGTCCAGGAGGAGCCGGCTTGGAAGAACCATGCAGAGACGCATCGGCCACTCGGTGTAACGTAGAAGTGGTGGGGAGCCTCCCAAGAGTAGAAGTTGTAGGGGCCACCGGAATAGGTGTCAGAAAGTTGCGTTTTTCCGGCCGTTGAGGCTTGCTCACGAACCTCCAGTTGAAAACCCTGCATGCCATCGGCGAGTTCCTTGGTGATGACCATAATATGCACGGCATTTGTCTCATCAATAGCGGTCGGTACACCCTCTGCAGCAGCGATCTCGTTATTCAAAGGCGATTCCAAGCTAAGCTCAGCAGTGGATTTGATCGACAACCCAGCTTCAAAATCGGTCAATCGATCGAGCTTGTCGCTGGCAATGCCCAATGTAACGCTTGTTGTACCATCGTGCAGCGTGACAGTACGTTTGAAAGCACCCGGCAATGATTGGAGTTGGCTATTGACGGCCTCCTCCTGCAAGTCTTTTTGGCAACTCGTGAAAGTGAGAAACAGCGTAAATATTGCAGGCAATATTGCGGTAGCGAAAGATAGTCTGAACTGTTTCATAATATTTTATTTTGGAGTAAAATGAGTTCTTGATCACAATTTAGGCTTGCCGTTGCATTCTCCACAATCGATATTTTGGACGCCCTTGGAGCACTGTTTCGGCAAAAGCGGAAAAGAACGATGAACTTGCCTATATGACTTAGCCCACAAGGAAATTCCATAGTTGCCGGAGCATTTTTTTTGATGGATGGAAAACTGGTCCTTCACAATTCTGCTAAGGTCAGCCGGGGAAGCACTGCTACGAATGCCGTCCTCGCGACGCTATTGCATTTCATGTTAGGATGTGGATCTAGGAATGGCGTACTTGATCTCATTCTGTTCAACGCATTTTGATATGAAACTATTTACCTTTCGACTTCTTTTCTTGGTTGTTTGTGTGAGCTATAGCTCGCTTGGAGCGCAGATCGTGATCAACGAGTACTCTGCCAGCAACAAAAACAACTTGATGGATTTTTATGGCGACTATCCAGACTGGATAGAGCTCTACAACAACACCGCTGCGCCGGTGAACCTTGGGGGGCTATTTCTTTCAGACAGCCCAGGAAATCTCCAAAAGTATGCCTTGCCCGGGCAGCCGCTCGCTGCGGGCCAACGCTTGCTTTTCTTTGCCTCCAACCGCGATACTTGGATCGGTGGCTACTACCACACCAATTTCAAGCTCACGCAGATGAAGGCTGAGAAAATCATCCTCTCAGATGCAAGTGGTGCCATCTTGGACAGCCTCACATTGAAACCCACGCAAAAAAACCATTCCCGTGGTAGGCTCACCGACGGTGCTGTGACTTGGGGCGTGTTTTCCACACCCACACCAACAGCCACCAACGCGGGGGCCTTTCAAGAATATGCCTCCAAGCCTGTCTTTTCGCTCACGCCTGGATTTTATCCCGGCCCCCAAACCCTTGCCTTGAGTTCGCCAGATCCAAATATCACCATCAGGTACACCACCAATGGCAATGTACCGACGAATACATCCACGCAATACACGGCCCCGATCGCGATCAATGCCACGATGGTCATCCGTGCTGCAGCATTTAGCGGCAGTCCCGGCATCGCACCTAGTTTTTCTGAAACCAACTCCTATTTCATCAACGCCAACCATCATCACCTCGCAGTGATCTCGGTCGCATCGCCCGACTACAGCAATCTCTTCGGCGGTGTTTATGATGAGATCGCGACGTCTTTGGAGTTTTTTGACAGCTTGGGGCAACAGCAATTTGAAATGGAAGGCGACATCAGAGGGCATGGAAATGACTCCTGGGCCTACCCGCAAAAGGGAATGCGTTTCTATACGCGCGACGACTATGGCTACGCCAACAATATCGATCACCAGCTGTTTGAGTCCTCGCCGAGGCAGGAGTTTGATGTCATCATCCTCAAGGCAGGCGGCTCCGACAATTTTCCAGGCGGCTTCAACACCGGCCTGCTCACCACCCACATGCGCGACGTGTTTGCACAAACACTGTCCCAAAAACACAATTTGAACCTCGATGAGCGCTCTTGGGAGCCCTGTGTGATCTATATCAATGGGCAATATTGGGGCATCTATGAAATCAGGGAGCGCATCGACGCCGATTACGCCAGTTATTATTACAACCAGGATCCAGACTCTGTCGATATGCTGGCTTTTTGGGGTGGATTGACGGTCGAAGAGGGCAGCGATGCCGAGTGGAATTCCCTCTATAATTTCATGACCAGCAACAATCTCGCCATCCCCGCCAACCATGACTATGTCGATGAACGGCTCGACTTGATGAGCCTCATCGATTATTTCATCCTGAATACCTACCTCGTCAATACCGACTGGCTCAACTGGAATACTGCTTGGTGGCGCGGCAATAGCAACCCTGGTGTCAAGTGGCGCTACCGTCTCTGGGACGAGGACAATATCTACAACCTCGGGCAAAACTACACGGGTGTGGCCACGACGACCTATCTCAATGATCCCTGCGATCCCACTACGCTGTTTCCGATGGATCCAGATATTGCGCATACGGCGATGATCACTGCCTTGATGGCCGACTCCGTGTTTGAGGATCTGTACATCAATCGCTACGCCGACTTGCTCAACACGACCCTCGATTGCGACACCTTGCTCAACCATTTGCAAAGCATCATCGATCGGCTTGCGCCCGAGATGGTGCAGCATTCGGCCCGTTGGGGCGGCTCACCGATCAATTGGTATGCCAATCTGGATTCCATCAAGGCCCAGATCACAGGTCGCTGCCGCGTCGTGGACAGCCTCATGGTCGGCTGCTACAACCTCACGGGTCCCTATGACATCACCGTCTTGGTCGATCCACCTGGCGCGGGCGATGTGCGCGTAAACACCATCATCCCCGGCAATTATCCCTATGTAGGTGGATATTATGGTGGTGTCACTGTGAATTTGTATGCCGAGAATACGCAAGGCAATCCATTTGTGAATTGGACCATCCTCAACCACAATCTTTTGCCAGGACTCAGTGACGACAGTGTACACCTGTCGCTCTCGACGACCGACACGATCGTCGCCCATTTTGATACCACCTTTGTGGGCAATCAACCTATTGTTGGCACGGGAGAATATCAGTTTCGGGTGTATCCCACACTCGCCAAGGACCGCATCATCGTCGAGTATCAGCTCCCCGACGATGTGCTCGCTTCGCGCCTGATGTTGATGGACATGAGCGGCCATCTTACAGCCGACTTGAGCGATGTCTTGGATGGTAGCTCACGCCGCAGAATCGAAATCAACCTTGCCGATCTGAGGCTTTCCAAAGGCATGTACTTGCTCAACCTGCATACTGAGACGTGGCAAAAAACCGCAAAAATCGTGTGGATGGGGGAGTAGTCGTTTGAAAAACATATTCCTGAATGCTCCTAGGAAGGAGCTTTGCGATCCCATTGCAAGCGACCCGATTTCGTCCTGAAAGGGTGAAATCGGGTCGCTGAATTTGGCGCGTGGGGTCTAGCCCTACGCTGACCTATCTCGCCCTTTCAGTACATGCGGCCATTCCAACAGCCCTGAAAAGTCGAAGTTCCAGATAGAAACTTTAGCGGTGGCGCAACAATAGGGGTTTGATCAACAGTAAGTTCCGCTTTTCCAGATGTGGAGAGGCTCTATATTTTGCAAAGGCAAGTCAAAATGTTGCGAAAATGGCAATTGTTTTGCTTACTTTGATCATCAATTGAGGAATTGCCTTTGTCTGTATCGGTCAACAGCCTTGATTGATGATGTTTGGAAAGCAATAATATGATCGGATTATGAGTGCGCATACTGAAAAGACGCTAGAAAAGAGAAGCCACCCCGCTCCACGTGAGCATGCGATGGAACAAGAAGGCGGTGCGGCGAGTTTTCCGATCTTTGAGATGCGGTCAGATGCCCTCGCACAAAGAATGGTGCAGGAGGCCGCTGACAACAGCCCTGAAGTGAAGCAGTTGATGGCCTATCAGGAAGCGGCCAACCAAAGTCCACAGGTGCAGGAATCTGCACAATTGCAAGCAAAGGCCGATGAGCACACCTCGCAGCAATCCGTCCAGAAAAAAGAGGCGCAGGTTGCACCGTCTGAAAATAAAACGGGGCTGCCCGACAACCTGAAATCTGGGATGGAAGATCTGTCGGGCATATCGCTCGACGATGTCAAGGTGCATTACAATTCCGATCAACCTGCACAATTGAAGGCGCATGCCTTTGCCCAGGGCACAGACATCCATTTGGCCGCTGGGCAGGAGCAGCATTTGGCCCACGAGGCTTGGCATGTGGTGCAGCAAAAACAAGGTCGGGTCGAGGCGACCCGACAGATGAAGGGTGTCGCCATCAATGACAACACCGAGTTGGAAAAGGAAGCCGACGTGATGGGAGCCAAGGCAAATGCCATGGGAGCCAAAGGCAATCCTGCGAAGCAATTGAAAAAGGATGTGCAGGGTGCGGATAACGATATCAACAACTCTGTCGGTAGCGGGGCTGAAGTAAAGCAGGCCAAAACTGTACAGAAAAAGAGCGATTCAAATGCGAATAGCCCATTAAACATTACGCAGCATAAGTCCATTACTCCAGTCGTTCAGGGAAAATTTGATCACCTTTTCAATGACATTCCGAAAACACTCAGCAATTTGCCAGATTCGCTAAAATCGTCAGGAATTCAGGCAATTCGACTTGCCTTGAATGCACTTCGAGACGATCATGCAAATGGCGGTGATGGTGTGCATCAAGGAGTTGATCAAAACTCTACCGATTTTGGTCATGCTCAGTTAAGTTTTCTTATAGCTGCAGAGGCATACTCAAAGTCAAAAATCGATGAAAGAGCGATGAGGGAGGCTACGTTTACGCTTTGGAAGTTTAGTTTTGACGCTGTGGTTGGGCGGAATGTTGCAAATGGTGCTGCAAAAATCGATCGTTGGAATTCCTTTGAAAGGGAGACTTGGGAAGCCCTTACAAGTCATAAAAGTTCCTTCAAATAGTTCAGCTTCAATTTCTTTGCAAAATCGTGGCCATAGCCCAGAAGGTCGGTGTCGGTGCTGTGTGAAAGATTCGTCGTTGTGAGCGGCGTATTTGGTTGAGACAGTACCCACCTATTGAGAATAGAGCCTGCGTTTAGAACTACTTTCCCTGCGTCTGAGGATGCGATTTCGCTTGAAATGATATGATTACCAGTTCTGGGACCCGATCCCCTAAAACTCATTTTTGATCCCCAAAGCGGTTACATTTGTGAAAATGCAATCCAACAATGCGGGACAGAATCATAGGTTTTGATGTGGCGAGGGCGTATGCGATCCTCGGGATGTACATCGTGAATTTTACGTTTTGTTTCGGCTCCTTTCGTGACCCCTCTTTGCTGGGACGGTTCTCCACGCTGTTTGTGGGGAATTCGACCTCGATTTTTATCATCTGTGCGGGCATGGGCGTGGTGCTCATGACTGCGCGGCCCACGCTGGATCTCGCTGAAAAAAAGAAGCTCAGAGCAACGATTTTGAAGCGGTCTTGGTTTCTCTTTGCACTCGGTTTGACGCTGTTCAATTGGTGGCCGGGTGACATCCTGCATTTTTATGGGGCCTACCTTCATATCGCCGCCTTGCTGTTGTTTGTCCCCAAACGCTATTATTTGCTCGCTGGGATTTTAGCTATTTTGGGGTACAATATCCTTCAGTTGTTCATCCCAATTACGACGAGCTGGAATCTGGAGACGACGCAGTATGCAGACTTCTGGACCCCCATAGGTTTTTTGCGCAATACCCTTTACAATGGCTGGAACTCCATCTTTCCATGGTTTTCCTTTTTTGCGCTCGGCATGTTTTTGGGCAAGGTCGATTGGCAGTCCAAAACGATCCGCAGGCGCATCTTTGGGATTGGCTTTGCCATGCTCGCTGTGTTCAGGGGCATGCGCTTGCTCATTCAGGCAGACTTCGAGAACCCTGCTCACAAGCCTTTTTATGTAAAGTACTGGCCACAATTGATGGAGGATTATTTCCCCGCCAATATTCCCTACCTCATGATCACCATGGGTTGGGCACTGATGGTGATCTCGCTGTGCATGTCGCTGGGCTATAGATTTTCCACCAACCGCGTGCTCGGCCTGCTCGCGACCACAGGACAAATGACCCTCACACACTACGTGACACATGCGACCTTGGGCATGCTTTTGTTGGGTGCAGTGGCACACCGGACCTACACCGGCTATCCCCCAACTGAAACACCGATCGCACCGCACTACCTGCTCTTGTATGCCACGCTGTTTTTTGCGGGCAGTGTGTGCTTCAGTTTCCTTTGGCGCAAAAAATTCAACAAAGGGCCGTTGGAAATGCTGATGCGCAAGATCTCAGGCTAATTTGGGTGGTCGGGACGCAGGATGTTCGGATTTCGATAGCCATGGCATTTGTGCAGCATCCAAGGCGATGAAATTCGCCAAAATAGTGCAAGCTTTGTCCTGCACCGCAAAACATGCCGTGCAAGACAAAAAGATGGAAAGTGAACTGCTCCAATTCGTATCAAAGTTTGAGGCGCTCACCGAGGCCGACCGGCAAGCGCTTGTCGCGCATATTGTTGTGCAAAGGTTCAAAAAAGGCACCATCCTACTCCACGAGGGGCAGGTCTCTACACAGTGCTTTTTTGTCTTAAAAGGCTGCATCCGGCAATATACAGTGGCGGATGGCGAGGAAAAGAGCATCGCGTTTTTCACCGAAGAGCAAGCAGCAGTTTCCTTTACCAGTTATACCCAACAGGTGCCTTGCAACCACTATTTCGCATGCGTCGAGGATTGCGTCGTGATTGTGGGCGACCCACAAACCGAGGCTGAGATGCGTGAGCAGATACCCGTGCTCGCCGATATCACGCGGGGCATTATGGAACAGGACTTTGGAAAGACCCAAATGGATTTTGCGGCATTCATCACCTCCTCGCCCGAGGAGCGCTACCGATACCTGCTACACACGCGGCCTGCACTCTTGCAGCGTGTGCCGCAGCACCAGATTGCAAGTTACCTCGGGGTGACGCCCGAGTCACTGAGCAGGATCAGGAAACGCATCGCGCAGCGTCCATGAGCACGCGCTCAAGCGCGTGTGGCCGACTTGCCTCCTTTTACCAATAGCCATATCGCCAGCCCTAGCTCGCCCACGATCGACGGCAGCGCGACCGATGCCGTCAAGATGCCTTGCACGTCGGCGTAGTTGGGTAGGAGCAGCTTCGCAAGATTGTCGATCAGATAGGCGGTTCCTGCGACCATCAGCAAGATTCCCAAGACCTTGGGCATCGCTGTGGATTTCAAGATCAAATAGCCGAGTAAGAGGAGATGCAGGGCAAAAAACAGGAAGGCAATCGCCCAGCCGTCATTGAACGCGTTGAAATGCAGCATCGCTTGGGCATGCAATTGATCGGCGTTGAAAACAGTTGAGACCTGACCATCGGTGAGCAGTCTGTAGCCTGTCATGAGGCTCGTGAGCGAGATCCCAAAAACCGCAGTATATAGCAAGCGTAGCCAAGCCGCGAGCAAGGAGAGCTGCTTGCCAGCGGGTTGGAGGAAAAGGTACATGGCCCAGGCCACCAAGACATCACATAACATGACCGTGAAAAAGCCCAGCATGCCCATGCGAAATGAAAAACCGCCGACTATCATATTGTGGGCCGTTTCGCTGGCATTGCCGGGCACGATGAGTTGCTGCCTTGCGAGCACCTCTGCGACCATGGCGGCGACAAACATGATCACCGACGAGATGCCAGCGACGCGCGCGAGTTGGCGTTGGGTGGAATGCCCCTGTGGGATGCTAGATGTTGTTGTATTCATATTCTGATGGGCCTTGCGGCATTTTTAAAGGATGCTGCAAAGCTAGATGCTGCCACTGGAAGTGACCATTGACTTAAGGTAAGAAATGCGGGAACGCGTGCCATCGTCTGCCTCCATTGGAGTCTCTGCGGCCCCATTCACCCAATGACAAGCGTCGTTGCGAGTTACTGGTAAAGTTTGGGATCAACATATTTGGATATCTCAACAAGATTGCCAAACTAGCGCATCCAAAGCTATCAATTGGAATCTTGCAATATGAAAATGTACATCGAAGCGTTTGGCACCGAGGGTGTCTTGATCTTGGCCAACGTGAGTCGGCTCGGCAATTTTTTTGCGGACAAGGAGTTTGACTACAGCTATCCCGAAGGCTTGGCTGAGCTGATCCAATTGGGCATCATCCATATCATCACCACAGAGGAAACGGTCGAAAACCTGAACTTCACCGACGATGTGCAAGCGATCGATTTGAACGATTGGGAGCTCCATCCTTCAAACAACTATTTGCAGGTCGCAGCAGATGAAGAGGTCAGGGTCGTTTCTCATGGCACATTTACCATGGTTTGCGATCAAGAGAAAGGAAATTTCCTCGACTACATGGCGGGTAGCTTGCGCATTAGCAAGATACTCAATGCCGAGCTCAATGCCTCTGGCATGAGCCTTGCGGAATATTGCGCGCTGGATTGTCCGCAGATCCCGCTGGTGGCTGGGTTGCACAAAGTAAGCACCTATTCCAATACCAAAATGAATCCAAACATGCTGGTAGAATTCACCTTTTTGTTTGAGATGGTGACCGATTTTGATTTGGAATCGGTCACGATTGAACCTCAAGAAATTTACGGATGAGCCATTTTCAGAAGGTAAAATGTCTCTGCCTGTTGTGGGTGATATTGTGCGTGCAATCTGTTTTTGGGCAACATAAATTACCTGTGATCCAGGCACATTCTCAAAAGGTAGCCATCCGAGATGGGGCCTATTTGGACAACAATGCTTGGACCCTAGCGCCAGAAGCCAAGCCCGATGTCTTCACGGCAGACCGCACAAGAGTGCCCAAATGGGTCACTTTTTACACGGATATCGACTCGATCAAAGTCAAGGTCAAGCCAGGCACAATATTTGATTTTATGATCTTGCGTGATGGCAAGGATTCCTGCTTCACGCGTATCGTGAGCGCGATTCCGCCTGATGATAAGGCGGCTGTACACGCGGACACGCACGATACGATACCCTTTACGCTCACTGCCTACAATGCGATTCATGTAGAAGCGATCGTGAACGATCAGGACACACTCAATCTTCATTTTGATGTGGGTTCTTTTGATTTTCGTTTCACCAGAGATGCCATTCTGAAAAAGACGCATTTGCTATCGCATCAGCCCGACGCACTTGCTGGCACTGCCAAACCCAATTACAACCAATTGGATGAAGTCTCTAAAATCCAGATGGGAAATATGATTTTCATGCAGCCAGAAATTGTGGCGACTGGCTTTACGGCACATGACATGGATGGTCGATTTGGCTGGAATCTATTTGAAGGCAAATCCGTCGAAATCGATTATGATCAGCACCTCCTCATCATCCACTCCGAGCGACCAAAGCACCTGGCAGCCTATTCAAAATCCAAGCTCGAATTCGTGCGCTCTTTTGTCTGTATGAAAGGCACCCTCAAAATCGATCGCAAGCAATACAAAGGCAATTTTCTCTTGGACACGGGTTCAGATCAGGCCGTCATTTTGGACAGTGGTTGGGTAAGTGCACATGCTTTTCCCCAAGATTTGAAGCTGCTCAAAACCTCGGAAATCAAAGATCCGAGAGGCGTCATCTACCTGACCAAAATTGTACTTGCACCCTTGATACAAGTCCATGGTTACCAGCTCGCCGACATCCCCACCTATCTATTGCCTGGCAAAAACCCAGTGGGTCTTGAGGTCAATTATTTCGGCAATGACCTCCTGAAGCGTTTCAATATTGTTTTGGATTTTAAACATGACCGCATTTATTTGAAGCCCAATCGGTTGATGTCGATGCCCTACAGATCAGCATCTTAAATCCATCACAATATGCGCATCCAAGACTTTGAGATCGAGCGTTATTTTGCGAAATATGAGTTCAGCACCCAGCATTTGCTGTGCTGCTCCGACTGTGATGGATTCAGAGTCAGCGATATTTTGCAATTCGCGACGGCAGATGAGCGACACCATTGGGAGCATCTCCAATTGAGTTATACCGAAACGCAAGGCAGCACGCCCTTGAGGGCTGCCATTGCGGGCTTGTATGCGTCGATCTCAACAGACGAGATTTTGGTGGCATCACCGGGTGAAGCCAATTTTGTGCTCATGAATGTGCTTTTGGAGCAGGGCGACGAGGTGATCTGCATGGCGCCGATGTACCAATCCCTGTATGAAGTCGCGCAAAGCATCGGTTGCAAAGTCGTGTTTTGGGAGCCTGACAATCAGATCGATTGGTACTACAATCCCGCGCAACTACAGGCGCTTGTCACGTCCAAGACCAAGCTCATCATTGTCAATTTTCCGCACAACCCGACGGGCTACTTGCCGAGCTTGGAGGATTGGGATCGCATCATCGATATTGCGCGCAACCAAAATATTTTCCTCTTTTCAGACGAAATGTACCGGGGCTTGGTCCACGACAGGCACGATGAAATTCCCGCTGCTTGCGATCGCTATCACAATGCGATCTCACTTTGGGGAATGGCCAAGTCATTTGGCATGGCAGGTTTGCGCATCGGTTGGCTCGCCTCCAAAAACAAAGCTGTGTTGCAAAAAGTAGAAGCTTTCAAAGACTACCTCTCCATTTGCAATAGCGCGACCAGCGAATATTTGGCAACGATTGCCCTCAGGCATTGCGATCATTTCCTGGAAATCAACCTCGCTAAAATCAGGCGCAACAAAGCCATTTTCCAAGCCTTTGCGCTTCAAAACAGCACGCTCATGCAGTTCACGCCGCCGCGCGCGGGCTCGACGGCCTTTGTGCAATTGAAGATCGCTGGGAGCACCATGGATTATGCCGAGCATTTGGTGCGTCATACGGGCATCATGCTGCTGCCTTCAGAGACCTACAACTACGGTTCCGGTTTTTGTAGAATCGGATTTGGACGGGAAATTATGCCTGCTGTATTGGAGATCTGGCAGCGGTGGATCGAAGGCAAGGGCGTGTGAGTCCAAGGAAATCTATGGCCAATGCAAGTGATTTCAAAACTACATTTGTGCTCTATGCGTTTGGAGCAAAGCGCGAGAAATGCGAAGTTGCGGGTCAATCATAAGCTGTACCAATGGAACGCAATGCTGAAAGTCTGACGCTGTATCCCAAAAAATCCAAAATCTTTGGGGTGCTATTCCTGTCCAGCATGTTTGTCGCAATCTCGGTCTGGATGATCAAGGCCGAGGAAAATTTTGGATGGGTGGGCCTCGTTTTCTTTGGCTTGGCATTGTTGGTGGGCTTGTTGCTGTTGGTGACCAATAGATTTTACCTCCGATTGACAAAGGAGGGCTTTGAGACACGCAGCATTTTCAAAACCCGTTTCACCCATTGGAAGGAGGTTGACGAATTTGAAGTGGCATCGATGAATAGAAGCTTATTGGTAGTCTTCAATTATTCGAGCCTGCATCAAAAAAATACGAGGTCCAAACAGCTGTCACGCGACGTTGCGGGATTTGAAGCCAGTATTTCCGCGATGTATGGCAACTCCCCGCAGGAAATGGCGGCGTTGATGAATGATTGGAAATTGACGTCTGCACTCACTGCCGCAGCAAATTCTATTGACCACAATTGATTGTACACAACTATGCGGATGCTTACCCTCGCAATATTGATCAGTGCCTCCATTGCCACCCTCAAGGCGCAGGCAAAAATTTGCGACTTGCAACTGGACAGTGCCGCAGTAAGGAAGATCGCCCTGCGAAAAAATGCCTATTGGACAGAGGATTGGCTTTGTCCTGCCCCGAGCATGAAATTTGACAGTCTGGCATGTACTTGGACAGTTACTTCCGGGAAGTGGGGCCATACCGAGAAGGGAGATTGCAAGCACACAAATGGCTGCACGACCTGGACCACGGTGGTCTTGGTGATCGATGCGCGTTCCAAACGCAAGATCAGCAAGACGGTCACGACAGACCTGTACCCCAATTACGAATGATCGATGTTTGATATGAATGGTGAAAGCAGATGGATGAATTCCTCCCTTCCCAAGCATTTGGGACAGGAAATAGGCGCAGGTAGCAACAATGCTGGTCGTGGGCAGGGGATAGGTTTGGCGGTCATCGCAGTGTCGATGGCAGGTTGCGCAAAGCTCGATGCCATAGATTACACACCCAAGCTCAGCCCCGAGGCCTTTTTGCAGCAACAACCTTCCCTTGCTATACAGCTGGGTGACTTCAGCTTCATCTGGTGTCAGCCAAGCTCAAGCGTATTTGTATTCTTGGTAGCCTTTTTTACGATTTTCACGGGCTACAAATTCCTTTCCGGTGCCCAAGGGCAGCGATCGATGCAGTGGTGGGGCATCGGCCTGTTGCTCACTGGCGTGGCGGCAGTGCTTGCGGGCATCAGTTATCAAGCCTTCGGCTATGAAATCAAGTGTCATGGGAGGGAATCCTGCACATTCACGAGCTGGTGGGAGGTCTTTTACATGCTGCTTTCTGCCCTCGGCATGTCTGCATGGCTGGTTGCTGCCGCTTATTCCAATGGCATTGGCCATGCGAGAAAGGCCATCGTTTACAGTGCATGCACAGGTGCCATTGTCTATACAGTGCTATTGATGTATGGCGCATTTACCGCTAGTCCGCTGCTTGTTTCGTTTGAATTCATGGCGCTGTTTTCCATCTGCGCCGTCGTGTTTTTCCTTGTGCTACATGGGCGCGCGTGGGTTCGGGCCCGGGATGCAATGAACCGTTCCCTACTCAACACATGGCTGATTTTTGTCGCAGTATTCTTGGGTTATGTCGCCTACCAAACCCTCGAAATCGGTGCCACGCTGTGGAAACAAGGGATTTGGTTCACTGAGAATGACGTCTTACATCTGGGCATGATCTATTGGGTGTATGCGGTCGGAAGGCATTTGCCGAAGCATTTGAAAGACCGGGCTGCGCCCTGATGGCGGGGGAACCTGCCCGCCCATGCTTATCCACCCGCATGCTTGCCACAAATCCGCTTGTGTCAATGTATGAATTTTCATACATAAAGTCTATTTTATGGGCCTAATGCATGATTTTTCATACATTTTGAGAGCTTTTAAACTATGACTGATTTTTCATGCATAAAAGCAATTTTATAGGCTTAATGCATGATTTTTCATACATCTTGAAGATTTTTGAGCGATGACTGATTTTTCATGCATAAACCCCCAAAAGCATACTTAATGAATGAAAAATCATACAATTTTGGGGATTGATTTTTTTCAAAAGGAGTGGTAAATTTGTAGGATTATTCATACACAAAGTATGAAATAGTGAGTTTATGAATGAATTTTCATACCAAAAATGGGAAACGATGACCGACAAGGGCCTGGTGATCACCATCGGTGCCTTTGTGCGGCAACATCGCCTCAATCAAAATCGCACGCAACTGGAAGTGGCTACAGCTGCGGGCCTCAGTCGCTCCACGCTCAGCCTCATGGAGGGTGGTGAACAAATAGCCTTGATCAGCTTGGTTCAAGTCTTGCGGGTCTTGGACTTGTTGTATGTCATGGATGTCTTTCGTGTAAAAGCGGAGGTGAGCCCGATCGCCTATGCCAAGTTCCAAAAGGATAAAAGAAAGCGTGCACGCAACCAAGATGCGGACCCACCAACAGAACCAGAATGGTAGATGCGGCAGAAGTAAAAATATGGGGTGAAATGGTCGGGGCCGTTCGCTGGGATTCCGAAAAACAACTGGCGAGTTTCCAGTATGCCAAGAAATTTCTGGCAAAGGGATATGACTTGGCACCGCTCAAAATGCCGATCAGCAATGGGGATCGTATTTACAGCTTTCCCGAATTGCGCAAAGCCAATGACGAGCAGGTCGCCACATTCAAGGGCCTACCGGGCCTTTTGGCGGATGCCTTGCCCGATCGCTATGGCAATCAGCTCATCAATCTTTGGTTGGCTCAAAATGGCAGGCCACCCGATAGCATGAACCCAGTCGAGCAGCTCTGCTTCATCGGGACCCGAGGCATGGGTGCCTTGGAATTTGAGCCTGCTCAAATGCGATCTGAAGATCAAACGTTCACGATTGAGATCAGAAGCCTGGTGGAAATTGCGCAAAAAATTGCCGACAACCGCGCAGATTTTGCCACCGACCTGCGCACAGACGAGCAGCAAGCCATGCGCGAAATCTTGAAGATCGGCACATCGGCTGGCGGGGCTAGACCCAAGGCGGTGATCGCCTACAACCAGGCAACGGGCGAGGTGCGCTCGGGGCAAACCATCGCGCCTCCAGGTTTCGAGCATTGGTTGCTGAAACTCGATGGCGCGAGTGGCGCACAATTTGGATCCAGCCATGGATGGGGCAGGGTAGAGTATGCCTACTTCCTCATGGCCAGGGATTGCAACATCACCATGATGGATTGTGAATTGTTGGAGGAAAATGGACGGGCGCATTTCATGACCAAGCGATTTGACCGCGACGCCAATGGCGCAAAACACCATGTGCAAACCCTCTGCGGTATCCAGCATTTTGACTACAATCACCTGTATGCCTACAGCTATGAGCAGCTGTTTCAAACCATGCGCATGCTCAAGCTCACCTATCCAGAAGCCGAGCAAATGTATCGCAGAATGGTATTCAATGCCATGGCGACCAATTTCGATGACCACACCAAAAATTTCGCCTTCATGCTCAAGCAAAATGGGAGATGGGAGTTGGCTCCCGCCTATGATGTATGTTATGCCTACGACCCCAGCAATGTCTGGGTCAACCAACACACGCTCAGCATCAATGGCAAACACAAGGAGATTGATCACGCAGACCTATTGGCTGTCGCACAGGCCATGAATATCAAAAAAGGAGCACAAATCGTGACGGAGATCGAGGCTGTCGTGTGCAATTGGGCACACTATGCCCACATGGCCAACGTGCCTGCAGGACTGGCCGAGGTGATCACTGCGAATCTGGTGGCGTTGAAATTTTAAGGCACTTGTATGCCTAGCAATTGAAGGAGAGGCTCCTGCGACACCATGCGCCTATGATGCGTGGCAAAGGCCGATTCTTTGCTGGCAGCATCGTTATTGCGCACCATACCCCAAGCAGCCCTTCTATTTTTGATCGCTCCACCTGCCAAAATGTCAGAAACATTCGCTACCTTCGCAGCCCCAATGCGTCTTTACAACGCGGCGGTTGAACTGTGAAGAAAAAAAAGATTTCCACCAAGACCAAGGTCTTCGCCCCTAGCACTGCTGAGCGCGTGATGACCCTCGAAGCGCCGCATGATGAGGCGCGCCAAGGCGAGGCATTTGCGCTCGTGACAGCAAAAGAATTTGCCAAGCACGCCTTTATCGAGACCTATGGCTGCGCGATGAATTTCTCTGATACTGAGATCATCGCCTCGGTGCTCAATGAGATGGGATATGGCTTCACGCAAGACGAGAAAAAGGCCGATCTCGTGTTGCTCAATACCTGCTCGATCCGCGAAAATGCCGAAACCCGCGTCTGGAATCGTCTGGAAAACCTGCGGCACAACAAAAAACTACGCCCAGGTCTCATGGTCGGCGTGATGGGTTGCATGGCCGAGCGCCTCAAAAAGTCCCTGCTGGAGCGCGAGCAACTCGTCGATATCGTCGTGGGGCCCGACGCTTACCGCGACCTGCCCCGCCTCATCGAGGAGGTAGAGACCGGCCAAAAGGCCGTGAACGTGCTCCTGAGCCGTGAGGAAACATACGCCGACATCGCGCCTATACGCCTCAATAGCAATGGGGTCACCGCCTTCATCAGCATCATGCGTGGCTGCGACAACATGTGTAGCTTTTGTGTCGTGCCCTTCACCCGTGGCCGCGAGCGCAGCCGCGACGCCGAGAGCATCGTCGCCGAGGCGCAAGACCTCGTCGCTAGGGGCTACAAAGAGGTCACCCTGCTCGGCCAAAATGTGGATTCCTATAAGTACGAGGGTACGACATTTGCCATGCTGCTCGAGCGCGTAGCCCTCATCAGCCCCGATCTGCGCATCCGCTTCAGCACGAGTCATCCCAAAGACATCACCGATGACGTGCTCCACACCATCGCCGCCCACGAAAACATTTGCAACTACATTCACCTGCCTGCCCAAAGTGGCAATACAGAGGTCTTGGAGCGTATGAAAAGGGGCTATACCCGTGAGTGGTACATCGACAAAGTCAGCCGCATCCGTGAGATCATTCCCGGCTGCGCGATCAGCACCGACATCATCACTGGCTTCTGCGGCGAGACCGAGGAGCAGCATCAAGACTCGGTGAGCCTCGTGCGCTGGGCCGATTTTAACTTTGCCTATATGTTTTTCTACAGTGAGCGGCCCGGCACGCTCGCTGAGCGCAAATATGAGGACGACATCCCCGAGGAGGTCAAGAAGCGTCGCCTGGCAGAGGTGATCGCCTTGCAGCAGGCCAATCAAAAGGCAGGTGCCCCACGCCACATCGGTCAGCTGTACAAAGTCTTGATCGAAGGCAATAGCAAGCGCAGCGACAAAGATTTCAGCGGGCGTAGCGATGGCAACGATGTCGTCATCTTCCCTAAAATCGATGGCCTCAAGCCCGGAGATTACGTGAAGGTGCGCATCACCGAAGCGACATCCGCGACATTGTTGGGGAATATTGAAAATTAGAAATTAGAAATGAGGGATTAGAAATTGAGTATGGCGGAACTGACGATATGTTTGGAAATGGGATGCAATTGGGGCCACAAAGCCATCGACCGCCATCTGTTGAAGCCCGTAAATCTATTCCTAATTTCTAATTGCAAAAAATGAGAAAGAATATTAGTGATTGGAAACGGATGATGACGGAACTCACAACACATTTAGAAATCGGCGACCCATCGTTGCAAGCCCACAAATCCATTCCTACTTCCTAATTTCTAATTCCTAATTTCAAACCCCCCATGGCTAGTCATTTAGATTCTGTAAAAACGCGCTTTGGCATTGTCGGTCACAACATCCGACTCAAGTCTGCCATCGAGATTGCCATCCAAGTAGCGCCGACCGATGTCTCGGTGCTCATCGTCGGGGAAAATGGCACTGGCAAGGATGTCTTTAGCAAGATCATCCAGCAATTCAGCAAGCGCAAGCACCAGAATTTCATCTCGATCAACACAGGTGCCATCCCCGAGGGCACGATGGATTCAGAATTGTTTGGCCACGAGAAAGGCTCCTTTACAGGTGCCGTCGAGAGCCGCAAGGGTTATTTTGAGGAAGTGGATGGGGGCACGATTTTTCTCGACGAAATAGGGGAGATGCCCATGGCGACCCAAGCGCGTCTGTTGCGATTGCTCGAGAACCAGGAATACCTGCGCGTAGGCTCCAGCAAGGTCAAAAAGACCGATGTGCGCGTCATCACGGCTACCAACAAGAATCTCATTGAGCAGATTCGCAAAGGCAAATTTCGTGAGGACCTCTACTTCCGCCTCAATACCATCACGATCAACGTGCCCGCGCTGCGCGACCGAGGCCACGACATCGAGATGCTCTTTCAATACTTCGCCGACGAGTTTTCCAACGAATACAAGCGTTTGCCACTCTCGCTCACCCCTGAGGCGACGGAGCTCGTTTACCAATACAGGTGGCCAGGCAATGTGCGTGAACTCAAGAATTTTGTACACCGCCTCTCGGTGCTCGTGCGCGAAGACGTTGTCACTGCCGACATCTTGAGACAGCATCTCAACATTCGCGAGAGTTACCTCCCCGTCTTCATGGGTTCCGAGCCTATGCACGCCGATGAGGGCAGCACGAGCCAACGTCGTGAAATCGAAATGCTCTACAAAATGATCTTGGACATGCGCGGCGAGGTCGATGACGTCAAGCGCATTCTGGCAATGGGCATGAGCGGTGTGAACCAGTATGCCGAAAGCCAGGAGAACGAGGAGTCGCAAGAGGGCGAAGCCTATATCATAGAGGACTCTGGCCGATCGAGTCTTGACAACTTTCGCAACAACCGCGAGCAACCGATCACGATCGAGGGCGGTAAACCCAATGCAGCTACCAAGCCACGTTTGCTGGAGCAGCCGCTCAACCTAGAACACAACGAGAAAGACCTGATTTCCAGGTCATTGAATAAGCATCAAGACAACCGCAAAAAAGCGGCACAAGAATTGGGGATTTCCGAACGTACACTGTACAGGAAAATCAAGCAATACGGGCTTGGTTGATCAGCTATCGTCATCAGATTATGAAAAGTCGCCTTTCCTTCATTCTCCTCACACTCACACTCACCCTGTGCACGGCTGGTTGTGGCATCTATTCATTCACTAGCGGCAAGCCCAAGGATGGCATCAAGACCATCAGCGTGCAATTGTTTGAAAACAAAGCATCGCTCATCAACCCCAACTTGGCGCTGGACATGACCGAAAAACTCAAAGACGTCTTCATTGGGCAGAGCAATCTGCGGCTGGCCAACTTTGACGGCGACATGGATTTTGAGGGCACTGTCGTGCAATACGACGTGAAACCCGTCGCGATCCAAGGCAATGAGACCGCTGCAAGCAATCGACTCACTGTCGCGCTCAAAGTCAAATACACCTGTGAAAAATATCCAGAAGATAGCTGGGACAAAAGTTTCAGCCAATTCAGCGACTTCAGCAGCTCCCAAAACCTGAGCGATGTAGAATCAACCCTCGTCAAGGACATCGTTTCCCGACTCTCCCAAGACATCTTCAACAAAGCCCTTTCCAACTGGTAGATCGGCCCCACCGTGCTATTCTTTGGAATTTCTCCATAGAACTGTGGAAAAATTTGAATGAAGATGTGGATTCCTTCCTAAAGCGTGGGAAATTTCGTACTTTCGTGCCGTGAATCAGGATATTCTGAACCTTTATAAGAGGGCGCAAAACGGAGGATTAAACGCGCAGGAGGTGTTTTGGCTTGAAGGCCAAGCAGCCACCCATCCATGCTTTGGGATGGCCTATGCCATCTTGGCGCGCCACCACTACCGCAATCAGAGTACCATTAAGAACCGCGCATTGCTCAAGGCAGCCGCCTACGCCAACAACAGAACCTTGTTGCGGCACTATTTAGAGGACACTCTTACGCCGCCCAAGCAGCGTCCCGTTCCGGTCGCGGAAATGCGCCCAATTTTGGACCGTAAAGACGCAGCCGAAGCCACCAAAGTCGTCGATCTGCAAAAGAAAAAATCGACCGTAGAGGAAATCGCTGAAGTGACTACGACGACAGCTGACCTTGCAGCGGCATCCACTTTGATGGAAAGTGGGATTGAGCACACTAACTCATCAATAGCGCAATCCACAACCGAGATTGATGTCCTTGATGAATCTGCGGATTCCAAGATAGAGATTGAAACACCTGCGCAAAGCGCAAACCTTATAGAAGAGGTCGCAGCAGAAACTGAGCTTGCTGCGAATGAAGCGCCCGTTGCGGAGATCGCAGCAGAAGCCGAGCTTGCTGCGAATGAAGCGCCCGTTGCGGAGATCGCAGCAGAAGCTAAGCTTGCTGCGAATGAAGCGCCCGTTGCGGAGATCCCAGCAGAAGCTGAGCTTGCTGCGAATGAAGCGCCCGTTGCGGAGATCGCAGCAGAAGCTGAGCTTGCTGCGAATGAAGCGCCCGTTGCGGAGATCGCAGCAGAAGCCGAGCTTGCTGCAAGTGAAACTCCTGTCGTTGAGGCCATTCCTGTGCCTTTTGTAGGCAAGGTCGGCGACATCAATTGGTTCCTCAACATGCGTATTCGCTTGCGCACAGACAAGCATCTAGAGACGACCAAGCGCCTGCAAGACGGCATCGCCAAGTTTGCGGCGTTGGCCTCGGCAAATGCCGATAGCCCGCAAGAGCCTATCCTTCAGCAGGCATCGGTCGTAACCGAGGCGGTGAACGTGCCGCTTCAGGACGCTCCTGTGGCTGAAGTCGTGGCCCCGGTTGTCGAGCAGCACCTTGCGCCAGAAGCACATTCTGAGGCACCGACGACGCCATTGCAATTGGAGCCTGTGTTGCAGCAATCCACTGCCAGTGCCGAGAAACCCGTGCATTTCAAAGAGAAAATTACGCGGCAGGCACCTGAAAAGCAATATGAGATTGGGGCGTTTTCCAGCTTCACCTTCCTCTCCGAAAGTGAGTCAGAAGAGGGTGAGGATGTAATGGACACAAGCATACATACCTTGGAGTCGGTTGAGTTCAAGCGTGGAGAAGGTGAATATGGCAACGGCGAGATCATTTTTGAAGAAAATGACCGCATTTTTGAGATCACTGTCT
>JANORP010000200.1:0-8234 GCA_031415375.1 Bacteroidota bacterium
TCGCGGAGCGGTTCCCAATTTTTAGAATGTAGGGTTACATGGATCCATCTGTATTGGCTTGGGTGGGCCACCATGTGTTGCCAAATGTATCGGTCACGCCACAGGTACGACCATAAGGCTGGTCATTGGGCGGAATGATAGACGTCGCGCCGCGATCTAGGGCACGCGCGTAGGCTGTGTCGGCATCGGCGACATAGACAAACATTCCAGCGGTATTGACACCCCAGGCCTCGCTCGCCTCAGCAATCATGAGTGTGCTCTCGCCGATGAAGATTTCGGCATGGGCAATGGTGGTGCCGTCTTCGCGAAAGGATTTCATCTTTTCTGTAGCATCTAGCACGTACATGGCCCATTCGATGAAGCCAGCAGCATTGTTGAGAATCAGATAGGGCATCACTGCCTGGTAACCTTCGGGGATGTTGAGATTTTTCATAGTGTATTTCATTTACCCAAAAGTAAATAGGCGGCGTTTCCTAGGATTGTAAAAATGCGACAGGTCTAGACCTCCCGATACTCGACACCTTCGGGACGCCCATTGAAATACTCGCCGGGCACATAGCCTGAAAATTGCTGGAAATCATGGATGAAATGTGCCTGATCGTAGTAGCCGCAGTCCAGGGCAATTTCGGTCAGCGATGTGTCGCGGTGTCCAAACCTTTTCAAAGTCGCTTGGAACCGCAGGATGCGGGCGTATGTCTTGGGCGAAAATCCAGCATAATCATGAAATTGCCGCTCCAACTGCCGCGTGCTGATGCCCATGGACGCCGACAAAGTCGCCACGGGCACCTGACCGTTTTGGGCAATCATCTGCAAGACGGCCTGTTGGGCCATGAGATGGCCAGGTTTGCCGCGTTCCCAGCGGCGCAAGAGGAAATCGGAGAGGTGGGCGATGCGTGTGGCTGTGTCGGTCGCAGTCATGATTTGCTCGACCAGTATTTGGCCTTCTTGGCCGCACAAGGTGGCGAGATCGGGCAGCTCATTGCTGAGTGCTGAGGCCGACAAGCCAAACAGGCGCGGCAGGGAATATGGGTAGAGGTACACGCCGAGGATGCCGAAATCCTGATGCGTCACAAAACGGCGATGGTGTGCTGTCTGGGCATGAAAATGAGCCAAGGGCGAATGTATTTGTGTATCACCACGCAACTCATCAAATGTCCCTTGGAAGTGAAAGACCATTTCGGCACAGCCATCGGCCATCGAGCGATAGACATAGGGGCTGCCAGCAATGCCATCGATCTCAAAAACCCAAAAAAAGCGTACGGCATCCGCAAGTTGCGGCGGTGGGGGAACAATATGGTAGCGGACACTCATCTTTCAAGCGAATTTCAATTGGCGCATCGCTGGTTGCAATTCATCGCTCTCAATTTACAACAGCAGATGCATTTTTTGGTATGAATTCCTATCTTTCCAGTCATGGAACACAAAGAACAACTCACCCGGATTCAGCTCAAATTGGGTCGATTGGCGACGCAAGATCCCAAGAATACTATTTTTGGGGCTGCGAAACACGAATACAAACTGAATGCTCCCAAAAAGGAAGCCGAACTCGCTTTCTTTGAAAAACAGCATGGTATCCAATTGCCGAGCGGCTACAGGGATTTTTTGCTCACGGTCTGCAATGGCGGCGCGGGTCCCTACTACGGCATGCAGCGCTTTGAAAGCAGCCGCAATGATGATCTGGACAAGCCTTCAGCCGATCGCTTGTTGGATCCCGGCAAGCCTTTTCCACATACAGAGGCTTGGAATCTGGAGGCAGGGGAGCTGTCACCAGAGGAGAAGGAAAAATTTGACGAAGACTATTTTGATCCCAAGTGGGCATCAGGGCTGTTGCGCATCGCCAACTATGGCTGCGGCATCTTTATCAACTTGGTGGTCAATGGACCCGCACTTGGACAGATGTGGGTCGATGATCGTTGCAATGGCAATGGCATTTATCCAGACCAGATGTTTGGCAATGTGGAGCGCATCGGCTTTTTGGATTGGTATGAATTGTGGCTCGATCAGTCATTGGCTGAGGTGCGCAAATTGCCACCCATAGATCCTGTGGGTCAGCGAGCGCCCGCTGGCTGATCGTGGGGGGCTGGGCAGTGTGGGGCAATATAGCACCTTCAATCCATTGGAAAGTTGTGATGCAATTGGAAAAGTTGTGAATCTTGTTAAATTGCATGTCGCGACATGCAATTCTCCGTATCTTTGAATCGAATTAGATTCCAAATTTCGTTCACAATAATCTTGAACATGAAAACACTGAAGTATTTTGTAATCTTGCTGCTCGCAACAGTGGCATTCGCTTCCTGCAACGATTCCACGACAGCTGCAAACGCTTCCGATGCCGACTCTGTCGCCAACGCTGCTGCCACTGCCGCGACTTACAAAGTCGATGCCGCTGCCTCTGAACTGCAATGGCATGGCTCAAAGTTGGCCTATGGCCACACGGGTGTCATCACCATCACCGAGGGTAGCCTCTCAGTAGAAAATGGCAATATCACCGCAGGCAACTTTGCCGTCGATATGAAATCCATGAAAGAAACTGGCAACCCTGATGCCGAAAGCGCAGGCAAACTTGCTGGTCACCTGACCTCTCCTGATTTTTTTGACGCTGAGAAGTATCCTAGCTCCAAGTTTGAAATCACGGGTTCTGCCGAAAACAAAACCGACAGCACCACCCACACCATCAAAGGCAACTTGACGATCAAGGACAAAACCAAGAACATCGAGTTTCCCGCCAAGGTGGCGATCGAAGGCAACAACCTCACTGCCACCGCAAGTTTCACCATCAATCGCAATGATTGGGGTGTCACCTACGGCTCTGGCTTGAGCGGCGCGATCGGCGACAAAGTGATCGGCGACAACATCGACTACAAAGTCAGCTTGAAGGCAGCCAAGAACTGATTGCTTTTGCAATAGGCAATTCTACAACCGCCTCGCCCTCCGATAACATGGAAGGCGAGGCGGTTTTTTTTGGGAATCAGGTGCATGTAGCCCCATCCCGCGCTGAGGCTGATCCTCATCCTCTTTGAAACAATGCAACCAAGTGGCAAAAGAAAATCCGATCAACCTGCAGGCTGATCGGATTTTCATCGTCCAAAGTGGATCAAAGATTTCCTCTCAAGTCCTGCTCGCGCTCGATCGCTTCAAAGAGGGCCTTGAAATTGCCCTTGCCAAAGCTCTTAGCGCCTTTGCGTTGGATGATCTCGAAGAACATCGTCGGGCGATCCTCGACGGGCTTGGTGAAGAGCTGTAAGAGGTAGCCATCTTCGTCGCGATCGACGAGGATGCGCAGTTTCTTCAAATCTTCCAGGCGCTCATCGATCTTGCCGACGCGCTCCAGCAATTCTGGGCCGTAGTAGTTGTCGGGCACCTCTAGAAATTCGATGCCTCGGCTGCGCAGGGCAGTGACCGTGGTGATGATGTCGTCGGTAGCGATGGCGATGTGCTGCACGCCTGCACCCCCGTAGAAATCGATATATTCCTCGATTTGGCTCTTTTTCTTGCCTTCGGCAGGCTCATTGATCGGGAACTTCACACGCATGTTGCCATTGGCCATCACCTTGCTCATGAGCGCAGTGTAGTCAGTGCTGATGTCTTTGTCGTCAAAGGAGATCAGTTGGCTGAATCCCATGACGTTTTTGTAGAAGTCCACCCAGGTGTTCATTTGGCCCCAATCGACATTGCCCACACAGTGATCGACATAGAGCAAGCCGACTTCTGTTGGGTTGTAGTTGCTCTTCCAAGCCTTGTAGCCTGGCATAAATGGGCCTGTATAGTTCTTGCGCTCGATGAATAGGTGCACAGTGTCGCCATAGGTATGAATACCTGAACGCACAATGCTGCCAAATTCGTCGGTGAGTGTTTCGGGTGCCAAATAGGGCTTGGCGCCACGTTTGGTCGTTTCCTCAAATGCACTTGCTGCATCCTCGACCATGAGGGCGAGCACCTTCACACCATCACCATGTTTCTCATAGTGCGCGTTGATCTCGCCGCCCGGGCCCATAGCCGTCGTGAGCACGAGGCGCATCTTGCCTTGCTGCAAGACGTAGCTCGCGCGATCACGCACGCCGGTCTCTGGACCGGCATAAGCCACCGACTGAAAGCCAAAGGCCGTTTTGTAAAAATGGGCACTCTGCTTGGCATTGCCCACATACAGCTCCAGATAGTCTGTGCCATACAAGGGAAGGAAATCGTGGGTCTCCTTCGGAGTATCGTAAACATTTGTTGCTGTTTCCATTGTGCTTTGAGATTTCGATGTAATAAATGCGGGCTACTTTTAGTTAGTAGGTAGCAGTTAGCAGTTGCACTACAGAAACTGCTAACTGCTAACTGCTAACTGCTAACTGTTCACTCCACCCAAGAGCGATAATAATGTGGGTCCTCGATTTTCATGGCTTCTTCCGTGAGGAACAGCGGCGAAAAGGTATCGACCATGACGGCAAGCTCCAAGGTCTCCTTTTTGCCGACAGATTTCTCGGCCGTACCAGGGTGTGGGCCATGTGGTATGCCCATGGGGTGCAGCGACATCATGCCGCGCTCGACGTGCTTGCGACTCATGAATTCTCCCTCGACGTAGTAGAGGATCTCGTCTGAGTCGATGTTGCTGTGCGCGTAGGGCGCAGGGATGGCCTGCGGATGGTAGTCATACATGCGCGGGCAAAAGCTACACACGACAAAACCTTTGCTCTGAAAGGTCTGGTGAATCGGTGGCGGCAGATGCACACGCCCTGTAATCGGCTCAAAGTTGTGGATCGAGAAGGCGTAGGGGAAGAAAAATCCATCCCAGCCGACGTAGTCAAATGGGTGGTTGCGGTAGGTAAACGAAAACAGCGTATCCTGCTTCTTGATCCTGATCTCAAATTCGCCTGTCTCATCGACCGTCACCAGCTTGGAGGGCTTGCGGATGTCGCGCTCGCAATAGGGGGAGTGCTCCTCCAATTGCCCAAAGCGGTTACGGTACCGCGTCGGCGTTTCGATCGGGCTAAATGACTCGACAAAGAAGAGCCGGTTGCCCTCGGTCTCAAAGTGCATCTGATAGACGATACCGCGTGGGATCACCAGGTAGTCGCCGGGTCCAAATGGCAATTCCCCAAAAGGCGTCTTCAAAATGCCTGTGCCTTCATGGACGAATATCATCTCGTCGGCCTGGGCGTTTTTGTAGAAGTAGTCCGTCATGGACTTTTTGGGAGCTGCGACGCCGATATGGCAATCCTTGTTGGTGTACAGGATCTTGCGGCTCTCGAGAAAGTCGTCCGTGGCCGGTGCCTTAAAGCCCAAAAAGGAGCGGTGCTGAATGTTCACAGGCACCGCAATCTTGGGCTTTACATCTACTGGTGCCGCAATGCGCTCCACCAAGGTCGGCGGATAGAGATGGTAGGCAAGGGAGTAGATGCTGGAAAAGCCCTCGGTACTCACAAGCTCCTCATAGTAGAGTTCGCCATTGGGGCGGCGAAACTGTGTGTGCCGTTTGGGCGGAATCTGACCTAGCGTATGATAATGTGGCATAGCTACAGGAATTCAAATGATCAAAGGCCGAGCCGATCAGGGCTAGGCAGAAACAATAGGTGTCGCCTCATGTGCTAGTCCGAGCCAGTCGGTCGCGCACAATGCTGCAAGTGTGTCGGCCTCGGGGCTGCCCGCGACCGGATGATAGTCATAAATCCAGCGGGCCATGGGTGGCATCGACATCAAGATCGACTCGGTGCGGCCATCGGTATCGAGGCCAAAGCGGGTGCCCTTGTCCCAAAGTAGGTTGAACTCGACGTAGCGTGCGCGGCGCAGGGCCTGCCAATCGAGTTCGCGTTGCGCGTAGGGCTTGTCTTCGTTGGCACGCACCAATGCGGCATAGACAGGCACAAATTGCTCGCCAAGCGCGATCACAAATTGGTGCAGCTTGGTTTTCTCAGCTGCATCATTCCCATTCAGCCGGTCAAAAAACAGGCCGCCGATGCCGCGCGTTTCCTTGCGGTGCTTGAGATAAAAATAGGTGTCGCACCAAGCCTTGAACTTGGGGTAATAGGCAGGGGAGGAGGCATCGCAGACATCCTTCATCTGCTGATGAAAGTGGCGGGCTTGATCCACATCGACATAGATCGGCGTGACGTCGATGCCACCTCCAAACCAATATTGGCCATTCTCCAGCTCGAAATAGCGCACATTCATGTGAATGATGGGCACGTAGGGGTGGCTGCTGTGGAGCACGATGGAGACGCCCGTCGCGTGAAACACCTGCCCCAAGTCAATCTTGAGCGCTTCTGAAATGCGATCGGGCAAGATGCCCCAGACGTGGGAAAAATTGACGCCGCCCTTCTCGATGATGCGGCCCTCGGTGATCACGCGGCTGCGGCCACCGCCGCCCGCAGGCCGCTCCCAAGCATCCTCTCGAAAGCGCGCAATGCCGTCGATGGCTTCCAAACCTCGGCAAATAGCGTCTTGCAGCGTCCTAAAACGCTGATCAATCCAGTCCAGTGTGGGCATAGTGTCCTGCATTGAGCGCAAAGCTAGCAAATGTTAGGGAGATTTTTGGATGATGGTTGTCAGGGTTTGCGAACCTTATTTGAAAATTCTTGATGTAGCTTCAATAAGCTTCGCATTTGTTTCATCCCAAAAATCGATTGCGAAGTCTGCCATGGAGGTGTCTTTACTTGGAAAGAATGCAGGAGTGACAACATAGGCAAAATATGACATTGTAGGCCAAGAAGTAGCACGCTCGGCGAATGCATTTCTTAGGATGTCAAAAGAAGCCTTCAATTGTTCAATTGCATCGGTTCGTTTTGCTAGAATGTTATGTAAGGAGCTTGTCGACTGAACTTCCATTTTGAATTCTGCAAAACAGAAATCAGAGGCGTCGAAAAATATGAGGTCGCATCGCTTTCCAGTAATCTTCGAGCTAATGAAACAACCGTCAAATGCCCAAATTGCAATCTCTCGTTCATTCGGGTTGATGAGTGTCAGCGACAATGCTCGTTCCTCCTCCGAAGCTTCTTCGAAAAGTTTACAAATGCAATGTCCCTTCAATTTATCATCGAAAACCAAAAGTTCAGCTTCATTGCTTATCCTAATGCAATCGGTTGGTTTCTTTTGTCGCCCCTTGAAAACCTTGTCAAACAAGGGCAATAGCTGTTGGACGTCCATTATCTTGATTAAGGATTCTGTGTATAAAGAGAGAAAAGGGACTGGAAATCTCCTCCAAGCATGTCTGAAACAGCATCGAGGTAGTTTTGCTTGATGACTCCGGTCTTCGGATTGAAGATGTCCTCACAATACGACGCTCCCTCCAAATCCGAGTTGCCAAGAGAATAGGCCGCAAACGACTTCGGGTCAATTCGGAAGGATGGAGAGGCTACTTCTGAGACCTCAGCCTCGGCACCTGGATTTTTAGCAACTACGCGTGTGGCAAAAAGCAGATTGTTCAATGTCGTGAGTACGTAAGGGCTGTGCGTGGTGATGATGACTTGGTTTTCAGGTTGCGCATTGGCCAGGAAGACCAAAAGCTCGATAAGTTGCTTTTGGGCGATAGGGAAAAGATGGGCTTCGGGTTCTTCGATTATTCGAAAGGTGTTGCGGCCCTCTAGCACGGCAAGCAAAACGCCTTGGATTACGCGAATGGCCTCCTTTTGTCCAGAAGAGGTGTCAGGCAATCCAACTACCGTTGAAGAATTTATCTTTAGAACTTCTCGTTCGGATTCAATCGCATATTCACCCTTGAGAATTTTCAAGGATGCTTCTTGCAGGGATGCAAATTGAGAATCTGGAATAGGAGATTTATAAACTTGCCGGATTCCTTCATACCCTCCGTGCTTCCTAAACACACTTTTGAAATCCTCGACTCCTATCAGAAAATGTTCGAGCAGAATCTCATCCACTGTTTGACTATTCGGTCCACCCTGATGACCGAGCTCGCGCAGATTTGCATATTTAATAGCCTGTTTTTCCAGGAGGTATTGCTTATAAGTGTTCGGAAAGCTAACGGTAGACTCCCTCCCAGCTACTACATATTGTTTGGACAAGGCCTTGGTACCAAAGACTTTATCAATCAAATTTGAAAGTTTTTCGACTGCAGTGTGCAACTCGTTTTCTACGCTTAATCTTCTCCGAACATCCCGTTCTAGGCTGGCTTGGTTTTTAAGATCAAGAATTTTTTCTTTTGAGGCAATGATTTCCCTTGAAGCCAGTTCTCTCAAAATAGAATCGGAGAAATGAGAAACAAGATCACCGTTCTTATTCAAATTAAGGGCGCAAGT
>JANORP010000201.1:0-26581 GCA_031415375.1 Bacteroidota bacterium
TCGGCTGGTTTGTGTTTCGCAAGGGTACTGCGGGCACATGGCCGATTTGGGGGCGGTTGCAAGGCTGGGCGCGTGGCTTGTGGGATGGCATGTGGAGCGCAGCCCGCACACGCCGACCGGCTGAGTTTGTGCTGCATACGGTATTGATATGGCTGGGCTATTATGCTGCACCCGTGTGTGCGCTGCTTGCCCTTGGCTTGGGAGGTGATGACTTGTTTTCGTCGGCCTTTTACGCATTTGTCTTTGGCAGCTTGGCACGCACGCTGCCCTTGCCCGCGGGTAGCATGGGCGCCTACCACTATCTTATTTCCCAACTCATGGTGGCCCTTGGTTATACTTACCTGGACGGCATCAGCCTAGCAACGCTCAACCATGCTGTGCAAACCGCGTTTTACCTGCTCTTTGGCTTGCTGGGGATGTTGGGATTCTTTGTGATGCTGCGTTTGAAAGGCAATCACGCTTGACGTTTGGAGCGGGCAAGTCGGTTAATGCAGCCATCCGACAGCAAACAAAACCAGGCCCATGCTATAACTGAATACATTCGCAGCGAATGAAAACAACAGGGACTTGGTGGCTGTCCCCTTGAAGATGAGCCAGGCAATCAGTGCTTCGGTGACAAAGACCGCCACCTCTAGCAGATAGACGTTCCAGTCCAGCTCGGTGATCGCGAGGTTGATCAGGGGATTTGTAAAGCCATTGATCAAGATGCAAAATAGGATGACCTGCCACCAACCTTGTTTGTGCCAAAACAGCAGGAAGATCGGCAATTCAAATGCGATGGTCAAGCCAAGGTAGGCCCACAGCATTGGTCAAGCTTGGTCGGGTTGCCTGCGAAACAAGAAAAAGGCCACCAAGCCGAGGATGCAAGCGATGGGGAGCAGCCAGATCATCCATCCTTGGGTACCCATGGAACCCTTTTTGACCGTGCTCAACACTGTGCCGTCGGCCCCGATCTGCTGACGCTCGACCACGACAAACTTCAAACCCTTGCTGTCGATCTTGGTAATTTTGATGCGGTCGAGCAGGTAGCTCGCATCTGATGAGGGATCGATCACAGCGCCACCGACCTGGTTTTTGGAGGCAATTTCGCCCTTTTTTGCCTTGGCAAATAGCAAGGAGGCCGAGCCACGGTCCCCCGTCTGGTAATGTTTCCCACGCTCCAAAAAAACTTTTTCGACAGCTCCTGGATGATGGCCCCTATCGTAGTAATAACTCTGGTATTTGATGTAGAATTTGTAGCCAGGAAAATCTTTGCCATTGAGTAGCTCGATATAGATGTCATGCTCGCCCTGTGTCGCGACGTCGGCTTGGACTTGCATTGCTCCAAGCAAGAGGAGCGTTGTGAAAAGTAAGATGCGGATGACCTTCATACGAATGTGATATTTGGTTCCAAATTAACGAATGATCTTGGATTGGTTACACAATCGGGAAATATCGCTGCAGCTCCTGATGGGGGTCGGTATGTGACCAAATTGGGAAGACATTCAATTCGTGAGCTCCCGCTCTCTGATCGCCGCGTCCCGCTCAACGAGCGGGGGGATAGGCACGGCGCATGGTTCCAACATCCGCCAAGGCAGACGGAGACTCTCGCTTCAATCGCCGAATTTGTCGTTCTCCCAAACCCAGGATTCCTCCCAAAATGCGTACCTTTACCCCCTGTATGTGGAAACCAAAGATGCGAGTAGTAACGGTATTGTGCTTGTGCTTGCTCACGACCCTCTGGGGCAGGGCGCAAGTTTTGCTGTCTGAAAACTTCAATGCCAGTTTCCCGACTGCGTGGAGCATTGTGAATGGCGGCAGCAATGCAACGACCTGGCAGCGCACCACCAATGGCCTCGCGGGGCAGACACTCGACGGCAGCCAATTTATGATCTGTAATTCAGACGCAGCTGGCAATATTCCTGCTGTATTGCTGCACGAGGAGTTGGTGAGTCCTGCTGTGAATGCGGCGGGCCAACTATTGGTCTATCTGGAGTTTGACCACTACTTCAGGCATATCGGCCTCACGGATTCGGGCCATGTCGATGTCTGGGATGGCGCTGCCTGGCGGCGCGTCGCCAATTATGCCAGCTCAGTGGGCGGCTTTAGCAGTCCAGCCCATGAGCAACTCAATATCAGCGCCTACGCCAACGCCAACCTCAAAGTACGCTTTGTCTATGACGACAATTTTACCTGGGCTTGGTATTGGGCGATCGACAATGTGCAGATCGTCGCGCCCGTGCCCAACGATGTGGGGGTATCCAACTTTCTGAACCCCACGCGCAATGGCCGTCGGCTGACCGCGCTGGCGCTTGGCGCAACTGAAGCCGTGCAGGTCGCGGTCACCAATCATGGTAGCACGACCCTCAGCAATGTGCCTGTCTATTACCGCACCAATGGGGGCGCAACGCAAGGCCCCACGATTTTGCCAGGCCCGCTCACGCCGGGGCAGACACAAAATCTGACCTTTGCCGCCACCGCCAATCTGGCCGCCGCTGGCAATTACAGGCTGCAAGCTTGGACGGGCTTGGCCGCCGACGCCAACCATAGCAATGATAGCTTGGCCATCGACCTCCGTCAGCTCCCCAACAATCCACCGACATTCCCGCATTGCATTTCAATGGAGAGCCTTGCAGACACGGTTTTGCAGACCAATGTGGTGGGTATGCCTGGGCTGGACGAAATGGATTTCAGCACGAACGTCCTGGGGGCAGGGCGGCTGCGCACGCATGCCGGCACAGGTTTCGCACATACGGGCAATCAGGCAGCTACGCTCGACCGCAGCCCCACGGGCTCGCCCGATGCGATCAACTTTGTGACGTTTACTTGGAACCTTGCCCAGTTTCATGCAGCGACCGATCAGTTGGTCCTCGATCTCTGGTTGATGGAGCATGGTGATGAAAACCAATTGCGCGACAGTATCTGGATCAGGGGCTGCGACACCTGTACATGGATCGATGCCTTGAATTGGAATCAATTGACGGGCGGCATGAGTGCGATTTATTTTCAAACGCCTGCCCTGAACGTGAGTACTCTCCTGGCGAGCCATGGCCAAGACTACGCCAGCAGTTTCCAATTGCGCATTGGGCAGGAAGACAACTTTGCAGCCACGAGCCTTTCAGGTTCAGACGGCATGACCTTTGACGACATTTGCCTGCGGCGCATCTTGCCGATCAATGCAGGTGTGACGGCCCTCTTGTCGCCGCAAGCCCAAGGCGATTGTGGCGACGCGTCCACGTCAGTGGCAGTCACCGTCACCAACTTGGGGACCAATAGCCTTGCCAGCATTCCCGTGCGTGTCGTGGTCACAGGTGCTACGACAGCCACTTTCAACACGACCTTGCTGGGCCCGGTCGCGGCTGGCGCCTCCGTGACCACCTCTGTGGGCACCCTCAATACCTTGGCCGGAGGCAATTATCGGATCGCAGCATTCACCATGGTCGCCGCCGACTCCTCGCAAGGAGACGACACGCTCATCGTGAATGCCCAATTGTCGCCTCAACTCGCCATGCCCTCGGCACTTGGCGACACCTTCTGCCTCGGCGACAGCGGTTGGGTCCACGTCGCCCAGCCAGATTCCAGTTTGGAATATGCATGGTACGATGGCCCCACCAATGGCAATTTGCTCGGGTTGGGAGATTCGCTCGCTGTCGGGCCGCAATGGATCCCCACTGCCTATTATGTCGAGCCGCGTTCGATCACACAAGGTCACCTAGGGCCGCGTAGCAATCAAATGGGTGCCGGGTCAGATTTTGCGAGTCTTGCCGAGGGTTTGGTATTCGATGCATTCCAAGCAATCGTGATCGACTCTGTCTGGGTTTATCCATCCGATACTGGCAGTGTGCGCTTGGTCTTGTTCAGCGCAGCGGGCGTGCGGCTTGACTCAGCGACGGCGATGGTCATGCCCAGCTTCCCCCAAGCGCCGACGAGGATCCTGGTCGGCTTGCATGTGCCTGCGGGCACGGGCTACCGCCTGCGAGGTGGTGGCAGCACCGTGCCTGGCCTCTACCGCAATACGGCAGGGGCTACCTATCCCTATGTGTTGCCAGGCGTCGCGCAAATCACTGGCACCGCCAGTGGTTTGAGTGGCTATTATTATTTCTGGTACGATTGGGTGGTGCGCTACAGTCATTGCCCAGGGCCGCGTGGCTTGGCGATGACCGATACAACGACGGCGCTACCCACGGCTGCTTTCGGCAGCAATGCCTTGGGTTTGCAGGTCCAGTTTACCAACGCGTCGCAACATGCGCAATATTATGCCTGGGATTTTGGGGATGGCGCGACTGCACAGTCGATCGCACCCCAGCATACCTATGCCCTCGATGGTATTTACACGGTGTGTCTGATCGCCGATGGACCTTGCGGGGCAGATACTTTGTGCCAAGTGATCACGGTCAATTGCCTGTCGGCACAGCCTGGATTTCTGTATATGACGGCTGGTTTGGACATGGACGTGGAAGACACGACGAGCGCCATTGTGGGGCAATCGTGGGATTTTGGCGATGGGCAAACAGCTACTGGGCAGTTTGCATCGCATACTTACAGTGTTGATGGTGACTATGAGGTCTGCCTACAGGTTTGGAATGTCTGCGCCGACACTGCGCAATATTGCGACTCGGTGCAAGTCTGTGGGCCCTTGACGGCTGCGATCGGCTTTGTGCAAAATGGGGGAGCGGGGATGTCATTTGATTTTTCAGACCTATCTGCCGGGACCGCGACTGCATGGGAATGGCATTTTGGAGATGGGAATATGAGCACGCTAGAGAATCCAACGCATGCCTATGCAATGCAAGGCAATTATATTGCGACGCTCATCGTCACCAATTTGTGCGGGGAGCAAGACTCGACCTCCATCACGATGATGGTCGTGGGCTTGTCGGATGCGCACTGGGCCTCGATCAAGATTTATCCCAACCCGACAACGGGTTTAGTGACCTTGGATTTGCCTGCGGATTGGCAGGGCTCATGCCATTTGCAGTTGCATGACCTTGTGGGCAAAATCGTCCAGGAATGGGAGATTGAGCTCCAAGGAGCTGCGCTAGCTCAGGTGCAGCGATTGCAGCTTGTGTTGAGCGGTATGGCAAATGGCAGCTATTGGTTGAAGGTGACGCATGAGGATCGATATATTGCGCTGCCAGTTGTGAGGTGGTGATCGGCTTGAGCGCACCCCTAAAAACCCATGTTGCTCCGTCGCCTCATTTTCTTTTAAGTGACTATCCGCATGTGTAATAATCTGGTGGAGCCCGCGGCCTTTGGCCGCAGGGCTATTGACCATTTGCCTCCGGCATACACGGCGCAATATTTACGACGATACGCTGCAATCGCTAGAGCCCGCGGCCTCTGGCCGCAGGGCTATTGACCATTTGCCTCTGGCATACACGGCGCAATATTTACAACCATAAGCTGCAATCGCCAGAGGCAAATGGTCGATTGCCCAACGGCTTCCGCCTTGCGGTACAGGCGCCATTCGTGGGCTCACCTCATTTGACTCCAGCAAAAACGACTCAATATCTATGACGATGAAGCTGCAATCGCCAGAGGCAAATGGTCGATTGCCCAACGGATTCCGCCTTGCGGAACAGGCGCCATTCGTGGGCTCACCTGAAAGTTTACAGTGGCATTTTACGAAATCAGCAAAGTCATATTGTCCCAAAGGACTTGCCAAGATTTATCTTGTGCCTCGATCGTTGCTGAGAAGGGGAATGGCAATGCGGGCTCCATGTTGGGGATCCATAATTTATCGGCTGCATCCACCAAAATAAAGAGGCCATGGTCATCGCCGAGGGCGCAAAAGTTGGGGCGCGATGCCCCAAAGATGGGTAGCCCCATGACTGCTTGCAATTGCTGTGGCACGGCGTCCATGGCATAATTTGCAAATCCGATCTCGCAAATGCTGATCGTCTCGTCGATGCTGAATGTGGGATTGCCGCGCTGCGGCAAGCGCCTGCGTGCGATGAATTCGAGGATATTGCCTACAGGGTCGTAAAAATAGATGGCCTCTGCATCCCAATTCGGAAATTGCACGATGCGCTCCTCTTCCAAAGGCTGCAAAGGGATGCCCCGCGCCGTAAGCCAAGCCTCAATCGAGAGGATCTGATCTGGGTAAACATTGTAAGCGAAGTGGTAATAGGCCTTGGGACCTTGCACAAATTCCAAAACGCTATGCCCACATTGGATGGAAAATGTCTCCGCCGAACTTGCGAGCAGTGGGAAGCCAAGCACGTTGCAGTAGAAAGTCTCCAAGCTCGGAAGATCGTGACTTTGGAGACTGAGTTTTTGGATTTTCATGGCCTTTCGATTTGGACGGCTACCGATCAGAGACCTCAAATTTGTGCTTGACTGCAAAGTCTTTTTGCGCCTTGACAAGCAGTGCATACAGGTGATCTTCCTCTTGTGCGAATTCCTCTCGAATGGCGTCTGCAGCTTCCAATTGCTCCAAGCTGGCGAAGTGGCTTGCCATTACAGGCACCAACTTGCGAAAATCTTGATCCAGCCCTTTGGCGTAGTGTGTGATCAAGTTTTTGGCTGCGTCGCGCAATTGGGTGTCCCCGTCATAGCCTTGCATTTTTTCCAGTTGCGCGATGCCCAATTGCGTGGTGTCGAGCGCAACATCGAGCGCTTGTATCGCCGCTAGGCTATCATACCCATCTGCGAGATCAATAAACCGATCAAAATGATCGACCACCCCAGTCTGTATCTCGACGATGGCGTCGTTGTAGGCTACAGGGTCTAGTGCTGATCCTGGCGGTTTGCAAGCCGTGAGGACGAGTAACAGCAGGAGGACAGAATAAAACGGTACGCGATGCTTCATCTCCGAAATGGAATTGTGATGCAAAATACATGATTTTGTGAGATTTTTAAAATTATGATTATCCGCAACCTTCACAGTAACCATTTCATTGTTTCCAGCGGTATGAATGTACACCTCCTGAGCCTTGATGCCCGCTTGGCCCGGCATTTTCAGCATCACCTTGAGATCCACATCGGCGTAGCCGAAGTGGACGTGCATGCTGGCATCGTAGTTTGAGGACACAGTGGAGGTGTATTCAAAGGGAGTGGACTAAACCAAAGGCTTCAAGATTCAAAGATAGGAGTGCATTTGTTCAGGGTGTACGACAGATTCGGCAGGCCTTCAATGCGTGCACTCCCGAGGCTCAGTGTTCGTTCAGCGGTGGAGCCGGATGCTCCCGCATCAAATTGCCGAATTTGTCGTACCCCCATTAAGGCAGGATCGCGCCTTCTGGATTCTAAATTTTGTACATTCGCTCAGTGATAAGATTGTCGGCAATGAAAGAAGAAATGGATCAATTTGTATTCGATAAGGGCATTTGGACACATGACGACTTCGAAATGATGGGTTGGCATGACGCAACTATTTATGGATTTACGATAGAAAAAAGCGAAAACAATTGGACGGCTGATTTCCTGTTGGACATTGACTATATTTTCAAATGGGTTCATCCGATCGCGCCTGCAAAGCTGTTTACATTTTGGGTCGCGCCATGCACGCTAGTGTTTAAGGAGTGCTCGGATTTGCATATTGATTTTCAAACAGACAGAGGATGTCTCGAACCCATTGAAATTGCCAACCTTCATTTGAAAAGTAAAACAAAATTTTCGGAGACCTATACTGTTTATGAATGGAGCATTGAGCTCCAGCAAGGCGCAATCAATTTGAAGTCTGTAGGCCTTGAACAGATTGTGCGGCAGCAGCCTATGCATGTACAAGGGCAAGATCTGCCTTTGGACGAACGTGGTGGAATCAATTTCGGGCGAAAGCCATGCTGAGGCCAAAGAAAGCGGCGGCTAGAAGTTGGAACTTCCTTGCTCATGATTTTCACATTGTGAAAGTTCATCGGGTGGCTATTTCAGAGGGCTTTGAATTCCTCTCCAACCCTGCGCGGGGCCGCGACAGGCTTGGAGGCATAGATGGCATATTGCAGGGCTAAGAATTCCTTTGTAAAATAGTTGGGATTAGGGGGTTAAAAATTGGCAAAATCATTGATTTTGTGCAGGTATAAATCCGTCATTTTCTCCTATCTTGGCATTGAATGCATAGAAAATCAATACAAAGACTGCTCTTGATCATGTGGATGCTCCGATTTTGCTGGGGTTGTGCCGACAAGCCCAAGGATTACGCTGGCGCTCCGATCTTGGCCTTGCAAACCTTCGTCGGCAATCTTGCACAATCGGGCTGGGTTTCAGACACTGCACGCACAAGAAAAATCGCCGGCTATGCGGGCTTGCATCCGAAGGACATTCGTTACTTCGATGAGCAGCCATTTTACCCCATGTCCTTTGAGGACAGCGAGGTGTATGGCAGCGAGGGATCGTCAGCATTGGACCAAAAACTCTTCGGCCAAGTCAGAAGCATCTGGGCCTATTTCTACCGCCAACAGGAAACGTCGGAATGGATTGCGGATGGCGTCATCGAGCAATGGGAGTTTGACAATGCTAGCTTGGCCACCCAAGCCATGCAACAATTGATGCCGATCGGGGATCAGGTGTATTTTAATACGACGCCTTATTTCTGTTGTGTGCAGCAATATTTGATCATCTTTCATACACGGGCAAATGCGTTCAGCGGCACACAGAAGCCTGTTTTTGAGCGATTTGTGCGGGAGAGTGGGGCGGTTGCTGAATAGCTACTGCTTTTTTGGGGCCAGCCTGAGGCTGGATATAGTGTCGGCGTGGGGGCCGGAGGCCCGCGCCTCACATCAGGCCGCGCCTCGCATCGGCCCGCGCCTCACACCAGGCCTCGC
Organism: Bacteroidota bacterium; assembly: GCA_031415375.1. GTDB lineage: Bacteria > Bacteroidota > Bacteroidia > J057 > JADKCL01 > JADKCL01. The sequence goes on from JANORP010000201.1 coordinate 8,742, forward strand.
ATCGGACTTTCGCCTTGCGTTTGATGTGCCTTAGATATTGCGTGTCTCCAACTGCTCGAAATAGGCTAGGAGGTCGTCGCTCAGGGCATCGCATTGTTTTCCGAAGCTGAAAAAACCGTGGTCGGCGCCTTCATAGACTTCGTAGCTGACGTGGTCGAAATTTTTGGCGAGGTGCGTGGCAAGGACCTGCGACGAGCGCAGGAGCTTGTCTTTGCTTGCGCCCACAATCAGGGTCGGTGGCAAATTGGTGAAGGTGGGCAGGTCCATCGGCGTCACGGGGATCGCTGAGACAAAGGTTTTGTTGTGCGCATCGGCACCCGCGTAGCTCTTGAGAAAGGTTGCCCCACTAGGAAATTTATCTTCCAAAAACGTGATGCGGTCATGGACACCGTAGAGCGGCACAATGCTTTTAATCGTTGGCAATGCCTTCACATCGATGGGATCGACCAAGCGGAGCAGCGCTGGATTGGAAATCATGATCCCCAGCATCATGGCGAGGTTGCCGCCCGCCGAGTCGCCGATCAAGTGGATGTTGCTGTAGGCAGGGTGCTCTTTTTTGATCCAAGCGAGGGCTTGGAGCAAGGAGCGCAAGGCCGTCGGATGCGGGTGCTCGGGTGCCAAGGGGTAATTGAGGCTAAAAACAGGGTAGCCGGCATCCGAAAATTTCAAAAGCGGCTTGGAATAGAATTTACCCTTGCTCCCCGCTATCCATCCGCCACCATGGATGTGTACGATCGCAGTGCGTGCAGTCGCAGAGGACGCAGGCTTGATCCAGTCCAATTGCGCGTCTTTCAATGTCCCGTAGCGATGCGTGATGACCCTGCCCGGAGGAAATTTTTTGCCGCCGATCAGCTCAATGAATGGCATGAGGATATTGCGCCATAAAAAGACGCTCGTTTTCCCGCCGAAGCTCATCGGGGTGGGGGCTATTTCTTGTTGTGTAACTGCGTTCATGTGGATGAAAATTGAGGGTGGATTAGATTGAAAAAACGACTTTGCCTACAAATTTACCGCTCTCCGTTTGGGTATAGGCATCTCGATATTCCGAGATGGGGAATGCATGGTCCACGACGATCTCGAGCACTCCTGCTTGCGCGTAATTTGCGAGAATCTCCAAATTTTTCTGATTGCTCACCGCGCCAAGCAACTTGTATTTCTTTCTTGAAAACAAATTGCCGAAAAGGCCAAGCATGATCTCTGCTGGATTGGGCAAGGAAGCAATATAGACGCCACTATCTTTCAAGAGTGTTTTTCCTGCTTTGAAGGGCAATTTGTCGGACAGTTCGAGCACGACGTCATATTTTTTGTGGGATGTCAAAATATTTGTCTCCCGGTAATTGATGATATGATCCACGCCCCATTTTTTTACGAGGTCGATGCCCTTGGGACTCACTACGGCCGTGACCTTGGCACCGCGATGCTTGGCAATCTGCGTTGCATACATCCCGATGCCGCCTGTGGCGCCATTGATCAAGATTTCGGTGTCGCTGTTTACGGAGATCAATTTTTCGAAGACCATGACCGCACAGGCGCCCACCACGGGCATGGTAGATGCTTGCTCAAAAGAAATGGCGGACGGTTTTTTCCACATTTTGCTTTCCTTTGCGACGACAAATTCTGCCATAGAGTGATTGGCTGCGCCAAATACTTCGTCTCCCACCTTGAATTGTGTGACTCCGGGGCCTATTTGGGCGACGATACCTGCAAATTCCAAGCCTAGCCCTTGCGGGAATTTTCTGCCAGAAAGCAGCTTCAACTGCCCCTCGCGAAATTTCCAATCCACGGGATTGATGGCGGCAGCCCTTACCTTGACCAAGACGGTCTTGGGCTTGAGTTGCGGGGTCGCGGTCTCGATCAGTTCCAAGACATCAATACCTCCAAACCTATTGTAGGCAAGCTTTTTCATTTTATTGAGCATTATCGATGACCAAAACGACCTTTCCATGCACGCCACCGCCCGAGACTAGATCTTGGGCTTGTGCCGCATCTTGCAAGGTGAATGTTTGACTTACAAATGGTTGCAACAGTCCTTCATTCACAAGGGCAAGGCCAGCCGCCAAGCTTTTTGCTGACAAATTGGACGATACAAATCTTGCCTCCACATCATATTGCGCAGCCAATTCCTCGTTTGGCATCATGGTGATGCTGAGAAGTTTGCCGCCCTTTTTGAGGCAGGCGAAGGAGCGCGTCTGTGTCTCATGGCCCACACCATCGACCACCAGATCCACATCGCGCACCAAAGACGCAAAGTCTTGTGTTTTGTAGTCGATGGCCTCGTCGGCACCTAGTGACTTGATCATCGCAAGGCCCTTTCCAGTGGCTGTGCCGATCACATACGCACCGAGCGATTTCGCCCATTGCACCATCAGCAATCCCACGGCACCTGAGGCGCCGTGGATCAGCACCCTTTGGCCATCTTGCAGCTTGCCGGCTTCAACCAAAACGGAGTAGGTGGTGCCGATCGGGACGATCAACGCAGCGGCTTCCGCAAATGAAATCTTACTGGGTTTGAGAATGATATTGTCCGCTTTGGCGATCAGATATTCGGCATAAGTGCCGCCCATGGAGGATGCCATCACCTCGTCGCCCACCTGGAAACCTGTCACATCTGCGCCGATCTCCAGCACGATGCCCGCTGCATCCAGACCCGGAATATAGGGCAATTGCACAGGCCGCATGCCCTGCATCATGCCCGACCTGATTTTGAGGTCCAAAGGGTTCACACTCGAAGCCTTGACTTGGAGGAGCACCTCGTTTCCATGGACGATGCTTGGGCGATCGACCTGTGCATGAGCCAAGACGCCCGACGTGCCAAATGCTGTATATTGTATCGCGTTCATATTTGAATCTACTCTAATGAAGTTTCATTTCTAATTGGAAAATTGTAGTGCTGCCGTCGATCGCCATGTGTATCAGGCTCAGCGATAGACTGCTATATTGTCCGCAATAAATTGCGAAAACGACCTTGGTTGTGCGCCAGTGATTTCAAAGACAGCGTCGTTTTTGAATGCAGCCGAGCCGCTCGCCATGCCTTGCATCATAGCGCCAAGTTCGCGGGCAAACTGCTCGGGATAGCCACCTGCGGTCATTTGCGCCACGATCACATCTACTGGGACATCCACATATTCCACAGACTTGCCCAATTGTTGCGCATACAGGCGCGCTGTGTCGGCATGGGAGAGCAATGCGTCGCCCGTGATCACGAGGGATTTCCCGTGGTATTGGGCATCGGCCAGCGTCACTGCGGCCACGGCCGCAATATCTGCCACGTCTATAAAGCCGATCTGACCTTCGCCATAGGCACCATAAAACTTGCCTTCGGCCTTGATCGTATCGGCGTACCGCAAGAAATTTTGCATGAACGCCGAAGGCTGCAAAATCACCCAGCCCAGTCCAGAGGCTTTCAAGTAATCATCGACTTCGCCATGCGATTTCCCCAGAAATGAACTGGATGTGCTATTCGCCCCCGGCGATGAAATGCTGACGATACTGGTCACGCCTGCGCGCTTGGCTGCATCGATCGCGCTCGTCTGCTGCTGCACCATGTTGTAGCCAGGGCTGCTGTTGAGAAATACATGGGATACGCCTTGTAGCGCCGCATTCATACTGTCGATATCGTCGAGGTCAGCGACGACAAAAGCACAGTCAAGTGTCGCACCTTTATGCGCATCACGCACAAGGGCTTTGAAATTTGCACCGTTGATCTTCAGTTGTTTCACCAGTGCCTGACCGATGGTACCAGTGGCTCCGATTACCAAAACCTGTTCATCATTTGAAGTAGCGTTTTTCATTTTCATTGTATTTTAATCAGCGTGAAATGAAGTCTTAGAAGTTCTATTTTACGTTTTTGAGCGCCCAAAAAATTGGGCAAAGTCTATGCAGCACAATATTTCATGTGGGAGTAGCAAAGCACTATTTATTTTTATTGTATTTCGAGAACGAAGTGTTGTTGCAAATGTATATTACTTGGTATAAATTTGCTACCTAGTAGTAAAAAAATACAAGTAGTTTTCAAGATACCTAGTATTGAAAGATATGCCACCTAAGAATAAGGAATTGGGAATCAAGGTTTTGGCTGACGTGCTAGACATCGTTGGCGGGAAATGGCGTGGCCCTATTATTGCCAGGTTGTGCGATGGACCACAACGATTCAATGAACTCAAGGAAAGTTTGGGCAAGATCACATCCTCAACTTTGACCAAAGAAGTGCGTTACTTGGAAGACATCAAGATTCTGGAGCGCCGTGTCATCAGCATTTCGCCGGTCGCCGTCGAGTATGCACTTACGGAGCACGGCGACTCGATCCGCCTTTTGGTCGGGCAGATCATTCAGTGGGGATTCAAGCACCGTGCGCTTGTGATGGCTAAGGCTGAATGAGGTCTATTTGGGGTTTTGCCTAGTCAGATATTGGATCCCGCAAGGGAATGCGTTTTCGTGAATATCCAACATGGTGTCAGATATTCACGAAAGCGCATTAACCAGCTTGCCCTTGCAGAGATCAATCTCAGCAAGGGCAAAGTGCGGTGCCTCCAACAAATATTAGCATCATCCGTCGGCGCACAAACAAGCATTTGGGGCCGTGCGCGCCGACGCATGAGAGCCGGCAAGCAGGCGATTTCCTGTGCTTGCTGAATTCATACTGCACCGAACGATCACTGCAATAGTACACGCTGTACAGTTGCGCCAATGGCAGTCTCGACCTGCAACAAATACATTCCCGCTGCGATGCCAGCCTCCAAAGGCAGATCGATCAGCAGCTGGTTTTCGCCGTCCCAAGCGCCTAAAACCTCGCCTTTCAAGGACACCAATTGCAAGCGCAACAATGGATGATCGCAACGCACATGCAGGGTGCTGGAAAGGGGGCTGACGGGATTGGGCGAGATGCTGAGACTTGGCTGATCAAAGGATTGGCTCACCGATACCACGGTGGGCCCATAGTGGGCGAGGATGAGGTCGGTGCCACCCATGCATACATGTTTGTGTGCAGGTGCGAGCGTCGAGTCACAATTGACCTCATAGTCAAATCGGCCAGCAACGAGCAGGCCGCCGCCTGGTGTAATGCAGACATCGCTGAGTGCGCGATAGGCACCCGACTCCCTGAGGGTGCGGTAGTGCCCGAGGTAGGCGCCGCTGCCTGTGGTGGTGAGGATGGTGGGTGACGCATCCATGTTGGAGAAGTTGATCATGCCCGCGCCTGGGTCTAGGTCGTAGGTGCCAAACATGGTGCAGGCAAGGTACAAGTTGCCGGCGGCGTCGATGTCCATTGCGAGGGCCCACTCGTCGGTACTGTTGCCATAGGTTTGCGTCCATACGTGGGCGCCGTTGCCATCAAGGCGTGTGATAAACACGTCTGATCCGCCGGCGGATGTCTTGTTGAGCGTGGGCGCTCCTGGATCGGCATCAAAGGTGCCTTTGAATTGGCCGAAGAGGGCGACGTCTCCGTTGGGAAGGAAGTGCACGTCTCTACCAAGCTCGGTGTCCACGTTGTCGGTATTGGGGCTGCCCATATTGTGTGACCAGAGGTGTGCGCCTGTATTGCTGTATTTGGCGATGTAAATGTCTGAAATTCCCGCAGGTTGATGGCTCGCAGTGCCCGCGCTTGGATCCATGTCACTGGCATAAAACATCTCCCCACATACAATCACATTGCCATTGGCATCCACATCCATACTGTTGGGGAGCGTGCCGTTTCCAGCGCCCATACCCCAGACATAATTGCCAGCGACATCCAGTTTTACAATGCAGATGCTGGTGCCGCCGCCATCGCTCACCGACACCACTGCTGCCCCTGGATCGAGGTCGATCGTGCCTTGAAAGTAGCCCTGCAGATAGACGTTGCCCATTGCATCGAGGGCCACATGGGTTGCGGCATTGTCGCCAAAGGTGATGCTGGCAATGTGGCGTGCCCAGATCAAGGTGCCGCTAGGGCTGTACTTGGCCACAAACATTTGTCCGCCAGAGAAGGTGCTGCTGAGGTTGGTGACGCCGGCTCCCGGGTCAAAATCAACCGTGCCACTAAACTCGCCGCTGAGATAGACGTTGCCAGCCGCGTCTGTGACCACGTCGAGTCCCTCATCGTTTTTGTTGCCACCTATGCTGAAGCCCCAAAGTAGCGCCCCTGTTCCGTCATATTTGGCGAGGAAAATATCGTTCAGATACGGATCATTGGTGGTCATGAGCATGGTGGATCCCGTTCCTGGATCGATGTCGAGCGAATCGTCAAATGTGCCTGTCATGTAATGGTTGCCCACTGCATCTGCGGTCGTGGCCAAGGCAAAATCGTAGCCTGGCCCACCCGGGGCAATGCTCCAGTCATAGGTCTGCGCATTTGCCGATAAGGCAATGGTGCAGCAACCCAAAAAGAAAATTAGATTTTTCATATCGATGAATTGGGGAAACAAAGACGAATCGTTCTGAGGATGTAAGGTGTAAAGGAAATTTTGGCGGCAGGTGCAACCGTAGGCGAACGGATCAAATTGGTGTGCAAATGGTTGGATTTGAAGGGCTGTGCCGTCTGAATGGGGCTGCCTTTTCGCAGAGTAGCTTGCGCCAAACTTGGCACTTTGCATTCTGCTTTGGAGCGGGGATCAAGGATCTGGAGCTGCCGAACCTGGAGTTCAAGACCTTGGATCGCCGCCGCGCAAAACGCCTCCCAAGGTCATCTTCGTATGCATTACGATTTCCTATACATATCTGTGAAGGAAAGTGTTTTTTTGAACCATATAACCAGCGTCAAAAGAATGGAATGAAAATGCAAAACATCTACTTCTTCCCCGCCGTGGCCGAAGAGCAACAACCCTTGCTCGACGAAGCCATTCGGAAGGCCCAAAACGCTGGCCGCTAGTAACAACGCAAGGTGCGGGGACTAGGACAAGGTCATAGCCGATCTTGCCTCAGTTCTGGATTGAAATCATTTGATGCATGCCAATTCCGCAGGAATGGCGGGTTTTTTCAAACGCGCCCATGTAGGGAAAGGTCCCGACCTTTCCCTACATGCACCAATCACAAATTTTTTGGCCATTCCTATGGAATTGGCAAAATTTCTAAGATCGTCCAATCCAGAACTGTGGTTATCTACAGGTCGGTCAATAAAGCAGCAGCTGAGCCTATACCGCACGGTATTCCGCATGGCTGAAAGGTGCTGCCTTTCAAGCTGTCTTCACCACCACCCACCAACTAGCGAAGCAAAAAACAAAGCACTTCAGCAAGCCAATCAACAACCCCAGTCAATCCACGATCGAATTTGCCATAATCCCTTTCCGTCGCTATCTGACAATCAGTATTGCGAGAATTCAACTACCTTGAACCCAGATTTTAGAAATCCGCGTATGAAACGGTTCCTTCTGGCCTTTTTGGGCCTTCTTTTCTTTCCACTTGCGCATGCCCAGACCTATATGGGGCTAGGTGGCCCCATTGACAACAGCGGCCAGATTTCGACATTCTCGCAATCGGTGAGCGGACTCTCGCCCAGCACCCTCAATGCGACGCATGGCTTGCTATCGGTCTGTGTCGATATTACGCATACCTGGGATTCAGACCTCGTGCTGCGGCTGCGTGCCCCCGATGGCACCACAATACTGCTCAGCGACCGAAATGGTGGTTCAGGACAAAATTACGCCAATACTTGCTTCACCGATAGTGCTGTATCGGGCATTGCGGGTGGTTCACCCCCTTTCACAGGCACCTTCGCCCCGCAAGGATTGTTGGGCACCGCCAACAATGCGCAGGACGGAAATGGCATTTGGCAGCTTGAAATCGAAGATGTTTTCCCCTTTGGCGACTCGGGTTTGGTGATCAGTTGGGCCTTGACCTTTGGTGCCAATCCGCCAGCGCCATTTTCATTTGACTCCAGTTTCTTGCCCATCATCGTCATCAACACCAACGGTCAAGGGATTGGGAATGACCCCAAGGTCATCGCCGACATGGGGGTCATCTACAATGGCCCCAGCCTGCCCAACCACCTCAGCGATCCCTACAACGACTACAATGGCAAGATCGGCATCGAGCTGCGGGGCCGTTCCTCCCAAGGGTTTGACAAAAAATCCTATGGCTTTGAGACCTGGGATGCATCGGCTGTGGACATCGACGCATCCCTGCTGGGCATGCCGGCAGAGTCTGATTGGGTGCTGCATGGCCCCTATCCCGACAAGAGCCTCATGCGCAATGCGCTTATGATGGAGCTGGCACGACAAGCTGGCCAATACGCGAGTCGCACCAAACATGTTGAGCTCATGCTCAATGGCAGCTATGAGGGCGTCTATGTGCTCATGGAAAAGATCAAGCGCGACACTGGCCGGGTTCACATCGCCAAGCTCGACACATCAGATGTGGCGGGCGACGATCTCACCGGTGGTTACATCTTCCAGATCAACAAGGATGCCTCCACAGGATGGTACAGCAATTACGATGCGCAGACATCTCCAGGTTCCAAAATGCAATTCAGCCATGTCTATCCCAAGCATGCCGATATTCTCCCCGTGCAAGCCAGCTATCTAGCCGCCTACGTGGACAGCTTCGAGGCGGCACTGAAATCGCCGCTTTGGAGCTATCCTGCGGGGGTTCGCTACGACCATTACATCGACATGCATTCATTTGCCGTGCAACACCTCTTGTTTGAGCTGGCCAAGAATGTCGATGCCTATCGTCTGAGTACCTATTTTTTCAAAGACAAGGATTCCAAAGGCGGCAAATTGACCGCTGGGCCAATGTGGGATTTTGACCTGGCCATGCACAATGCCAATTATTGCGATGCCGAATATGTTGCTGGCTGGATGTACGATGAACATTGCGACAATGAAAATCCCTTTTGGTACCAACGGTTGCGCCAGGATTCCGCCTTCGCGAATGAATTGCGCTGCACATGGCAGGCACTGCGAACCACGACCTTCAGTGATGCCAATATCCTGGCGGTGATCGACTCCATGGAGACCCTGCTCACCGATCCCGCCGACCGCAATTTTCAACGCTGGCAGGTTCTTGGAACCTATCTTTGGCCCAATCCAAGTCCGATTCCCACGACTTATGTTGGCGAGGTGACGACGCTTACAACTTGGTTTCAAGCGCGGGGCGCGTGGATTGACAGTCAGCTTGCGGGCACATGTCTTGTAGGTCTGCAGGATGCCAGCGCAGGCATGCAAACTGTCCTGCTATCGCCCAATCCAAGCAAGGGTTTGTTTCGTCTCCAGGTGCAAGGCTTCCAATTGGCAGAAATGCACTATCAGATTCAAAATATGCTGGGGCAGGTATTGCGCAGCGGGACCATGCCCGATGGGAATGCGGCCTTGGAATTTGACCTGAGTGCCTTGCCAGCTGGCATATACCACGTTTCAGTGCGTCAAGGAGAAACACTTCGGGTACAAAAACTGGTTCTGGAATAAGATCACCGTCTCAGGAATAGTTCTTGAAAAACAATTTCTAAAGCTCATGCTCAGGGCGCGTAGGCGTCCAGTTGATCTTCAAAATCTAGGCAATATCGCTGCCCAATTGTCGCTTGGTCCATTCCTTGAGTTCATGGATGCCGAGCCGCGAGGTTCCTGGCTGTTCAGCGTAGGAATCTAGTGCGTGGGTGAAGTCTTGGAAATGTTGTGAAAGGCTGGCGAAATCGCCCTTGCCCAGCAATTTTTGCATTAATTCATATAGAATTCCTTCTAGCGTGGGAGCAGTCGCCTGCTTGCGGCGGTGCTTGGCCGCACGAAACCAAGATTCCAGCAAGCTGGTGTGGCCCAGCTCATAATGCAGCACCTGCTCGAGCAGCGGCGCAAAGTCCCGAATATCTGTGCGCACGGCACCTTTTTCAAACTGCTGGATGCGGCGCACCCACTTGAGTGCCGCAGAGGGCTGTCCTCCCAACCAGTGTACCAAAGCCAGATTGTAATAGAAACCCAGCTTAGCGCTAGGTGGCAACAATGGATCATGCCGCTGCAAGCCTTGGATGATGGGTATCAGCAGCGGCAGTGCCTCTTGTGGTCTTCCAACATTCAAGTAATAATAAAGTTCGAGCGTATAGGTGCTCTGGAACACCTCGGCTTCCCCGCGCTGATCCAGGTCGGCGCGGCTGCGCAGTCGCTTCACCTCATTGAGCAGCCCTGCATAGTCGCCTAGGAGGGCCTTGCTGGTGAGCCATTGCCCGATGAGCCGCACAAATCGCAGCTGGGAATGCTTGATTTGGAGGGGCTGCGCCTCCCACTGCACAATTTCAGCTTGGTAGGCATCATGTACCGCGCCAAAGTCTTCACGCATGTGATGGTAGTGCGAGACTGCCCGCAATGCGGCCACGCTGGCATGAAAACCGAGCCTTGGCTGGGCCAGTAAGTCTTGCAAGGCGCGCCACAACGCTTGCAAATGCGGGTCATCGGCGGCGCGTGCCTTGCGCCGCACTTCTTGCGAGGCCGCATACAACTCGTCGTGTAGCCGCGTGGCGAGCTGCTCCATCATCAGCATTGCTTCCCAACGAGCCTCTTGTACACTGATCTCGGCCATCGCTGTGGACAGTTGCTGCAATTGAAGCCGCATCACTAGTCGCCGCTTGAGCCGCAGAAATTGTAGCACTGCCATGACCTCCTCCATTTCTTCTGCCGATCGCAACCCTTTTTCGATGATCCGCAGTGCCTGCTCTGGCAGACCTCTTTCCGCGAGCAGCTCCACCTTGTCCAGCTCCATGCGAAACCGAGACGCTGCGTTCGCACCCGCTTGATTCGCTTGCAAGAAGTCGAGCAGGCGGTCGTAGAGGTGGCTCTTGGGGAAGCCGAGGCTCTTCCCAAAAGACGTGCCTGCAAATGCATGCCTGATCGCCGCCTCGTCATATCTGTGCTGCTGACTCAGTGCTTGAAACAATCTGAGATAGAGTCCATTGCTCCCTTTGCGGCTACTTGCCAACAGTTCCGCAAAACCCGATTTTTCAATCGAAGAGAGTACATGGACCAGCTGATGAAGAAAAATTGTGGGTTTCATTTCATATAACGATAGAGTTTCAAAATACAACTAAAATCCCATATTTTGCGCCTTAGTTCAAATTTTCCATATAATGAAAGGTTGATTTTTGATTGTCCACCAGTGACACCCTGCCTACCTTGGTGCTATCACTTTGAACAGCGATAGTATGGAAAAGAAACTAATTGTCCGCGATAGCGAAGGAGAGCGCCTGCACGACATCGTCACCAATGCCATGAAGGTGGACTACAACATCAAAATCGGTACGGTGGTGATAACCGATCTCAGGATTGGGAGCTTGCCGCTCGGTCTCACGACACGCGCCACCTTGAATTTGGATTCGAATGTCTTGGAAGCAAATGCAACACAATGGACGATCACCGATGACACGGGGAAACCCTATTTCGGCCATGGTTCCACGTTTTATTTGACCATCAAGTCAGGAAATCTGCTCGTACACACTTGAGCAAATGACAGATTGCGATTGAATGCCACCAAAAGTGGCCTGGGGAAATATTGCGCCGAAATTGCCTACCTAGAAAGCGCAATTTTAGTCCACCTTCAAGCTGCGTCTATTGCGCTGCGCAAAGGCAGAATTCCGCAACTTGGCGCTAGCTGGATTGCGATTCAGATCCTCTATATCCTTTTTATTCCTTTCACTTAATCTCAAAAATCATGCGTAAAATTTTCATTCGGCAATTCTTTGCCTTGACCTTGCTTGCCCTGATCGCACCTGCATTGCAGGCGCAATTCCAGCGGCTCTACAATTATGGTGGCGCCAATCCCGCAGCGGGCATCTTCAAGGATGTGCAATGCATGGAGGTCGCTGGCCCTGGTGGGCAAGCCATCATCGCCGTCGGCTCAGACAACCGTGTCCCCGTGAATGGCCTGATTGCCTACCATGACGCAGCGGGCCTGCCGCTCAGCTATTTGGTGCTCACCAATACACTTGGACATCTTGAAGATGCCGTTGCAATCTGTAAGACACCCACCACCAATAGTATTGTGGCATGCTTTTACGATCCAGTAACCAAGGCTTCAGATATCGTGAACACGACGGCGGGTGGCGTGGTCAATTGGATGGTGCGTGTCCCCAACTTCCAAGTGCGAGATGTGGTCGCTGGGCCTGGTGTGATTGTGGGAGAGCGAATCTGGCTCACTGGAAATATGACCAATGGTGCATTGCCGACGGTGGCTGTCGTAGGACTCACAGGTGCAGGCGTGGGAACCTTTTTTACCGAATATGTGTTGCCCGCGGGTTATACCAATCACATTGGTTTTGAGATCGACTACAGTGGTGCCGCAGTACCACTTACGGTTGTCGGCAAGACCAGCATCAATGCTTGCATGGATGGCATTCTTGCGATGCGCCTTCAGGCCAATGGTGTTGTTTCGTGGGCCAAGGTCTATTCGTCACCCAACTGCAACTATGACCTCAAAGGCAAGGCGCTCGTACTCAAACCTGGCCCGGGCAACAACTATGTGATTGCCTTTGAGTACAAAAATCCCGCAATCGCTGGCGCAGTCTATCCCGGCCTGTTGCAAATCACCAATACTGGGGCATTGGCGGGCATCAACAATTATTACACAGGTGCCGGCTTCTTCAACGGGACCAATTATGGCGTGGAAGGCTTGGATACCGATGGCAATAATTACCTCCTCTCAGGCAGCCTCACCAATGGCACCAACCTCCAAATTTCGGGTTACTCGCTGAACGCGGCCGCCGGTTTGGGTGGTCTTCAATTCAATGAATATGAGACCGCTGGAGCTTTTGCACCGACAGAAACTAAATTGGTGGACCTGGACTATTTTGCAGCCCAAAACAGATATGTAATGGGTGGTCATTTCAAGCCAGCTGCTGGCGGAGCATGGCCGCTCAATGTTGCCTTCTGGATGGTGGCATCAAATGTGGCTGGCACGAGCGTATGCAGCAATGCAGGCAATCCCGTAACCAATGGCATCAATCCCAATACCGCCACGCCTGCATTGCAGACGATCGCCCGAGACGGGCTTGTCGTAGCCCCCTTAAATCCTGTCAATTATGCTGCTGCCTACCAAAACCAATGTACTCCCAAATGGGACGGTGATGGTGCAGTCGAGGAAGCGTTGGGCCTGCAGTCCGCAGTATTCGCCTACCTTGAAGGAAAAGGTCAAATCCTCGCGCGCATTCCTGCCGACGCCCAAGGCAATGTGTCTGTGACACTGGTCGATCTACAAGGGCGCGTCATGCACCGCATAAACATGACCGCTGGGGAGCACCGCATTGACGTAAGCCAATGGGCAGCTGGCGTTTACTTTGTGCAGTACCAAGGCACGGGTATCACTGCGGGTGTGCAAAAGATCGCCATTCGCTAAGGAATAATTTTTCCATTCCTAAAGATCGATTCCAAGACGAGCTGTTCAATCTGTGTGGAGGCCCTCCTGAAAAGGAGCGGCCTTCACCGTTTGAGCGACAAGCGCGACACCAACCCAAAAGCAAAAGATTCCCCGATCATCACAATCACCAATTTCTAATTCTCAACCCCGCCATGCCTTGAAAGCCGCCATCAACCCATTCGTAGAGCTGTCGTGTGCAGCTGCGTCGCTGTCGCCCTTCAATTCTGCAAGGATTTTGGACGCCAGCTTTTTGCCGAGTTCCACACCCCATTGGTCGTAGCTGAAGACATTCCAAACGATGCCCTGCACAAAAATTTTATGCTCATAAAAAGCCACCAGCGAGCCCAACGTGAAGGGCGTAAGCTGCTTGACCAAAAACGTATTGCTGGGCCGATTGCCAGTAAATACCTTGAAAGGCAGTAGCCGTTCGCGTGTGTGAGCATCCACTTCATTCAATTCATCAGCGACTTCCTCGGCGGTTTTGCCATTCATCAAAGCTTCTGTTTGCGCAAGGAAATTAGAAATCAAGATCGCATGGTGCTCGCCGAGGGGATTGTGGCTGATGGCTGGCGCAATAAAATCACAGGGGATCAAATGCGTGCCTTGGTGGATGAGTTGGTAAAAGGCATGCTGTCCATTCGTGCCGGGCTCGCCCCACACGATGGGGCCGGTCGCGTAGGAAACCGCAAGGCCATTGCGATCGACTTGCTTGCCGTTGCTCTCCATATTGCCCTGCTGGAAATAGGCAGCAAAGCGGTGCAGATATTGGTCATAAGGCAAAATGGCCTCGGTCGTGGCACCCATGAAATTGGTGTACCAGATGCCCAGCAAGGCCATGATCACCGGGATATTTTGACCAAAATCGGCATGGCGGAAATGCAAGTCGCTCGCATGCGCACCCTTGAGCAATTGCTCAAAATGGTCATAGCCGATCGTCAAGGCAATCGACAGCCCGATTGCGCTCCACAGGCTGTAGCGTCCGCCGACCCAGTCCCAGAAAACAAACATATTCTCCAAGGCAATCCCAAATGCAGCAACCGCCGTCGCATTGGTGGAGAGGGCCACAAAATGCAGTGCGATATGCTGCTCATCCACCGCGGATTTCAGGAACCATGCCCGCGCCGTATGGGCGTTGGTCATGGTCTCTTGGGTCGTAAATGTCTTGGAGGCGATGAGGAAAAGCGTCTCCTCGGGATCGAGGTGACGCAGCGTCTCGGCAATATGGCTGCCATCGACATTGGACACAAAGTGCGCCGTGATGCCCGCAACCCAATAGGGCCGCAGCGCCTCGGTGACCATGACGGGCCCCAGGTCGCTGCCGCCGATGCCGATGTTCACGATGTGACGGATGGGCTTGCCCGTATAGCCGCGCCATGCGCCGCTATGTACCCGCGCACAAAAAGCACGCATCTGCGCCTGCACGCGACGAATCTCAGGCAAAATATCAGCGCCCTCGACCATCAAGTCTGCGCTGGAGAAGTCGCGCAGGGCCGTGTGCAACACCGCCCTGCCCTCCGTCTCATTGATCGGCGCGCCCGTAAACATCGCCTCGATCGCCGATTCCAAACCACACTCCACAGCGAGTTCCCGCAGGTTGCCGAGGGTCTCGTCGGTGACGATGTTTTTGGAGTAGTCAAGCAGCAAATCCTCGTGGCAGATCGACAGTTTCCGAAAGCGATCGGCATCCGCAGCGAAGAGCGATTTCATGTGAATCTGCTGCATGGCGGCAGCATGCTGCCGCAGCTTGTGCCAAGCGGCCGTGTGGGTAGGATCTATTTTGGGCAACATCATGCAGTGCTGTATTTTCTCCAAAGCTAGGACTTTCGGGGAAACAGAGGTTTCTAGATCGGTGGCAAGTGCGGGAAAAAGCACTTGGGAGTGATTGTTGATCTGGAGTTGATACGCCCAAATTGAAGCGGGAGCTGTGCCTGTCCCCCCGCTCGTTGAGCGGGACGCGGCGATCAAAGAGCGGGAGCTCGCGAAATGAATGGCTGCTAAATTTGTCGGCCCACAAAAACGCCATGGGCAGACCAACGAGCATTTTGGGCATACATTCGGCGTCGTCGAATCATCGCTTGGCGGTCAATATCGTTCGTCGGCCCTCAAACTTGGCTTTGGGGAGGGCCAGCGAACAACGTAATTCCTGCGCCCGCTCCCGCTCCCTAAGCGGGATCCTAAACCTGCTCCGCATCCCAGCCGCCAAGACACCATAAACTTTTCCTACATTTGCACCTTCAAAATAGGAAAATATGATCTCGATAGACGGTCTCGCAGTTGAATTCAGTGGGCAGACGCTTTTCAGCGATGTCTCATTTGCCATCAATCCCGAGGATAAAATCGCCCTCATGGGCAAGAATGGCGCAGGTAAAAGTACGATGATGAAGATCATCGCGGGCGCTCAGAAACCCACACGCGGATCTGTGCGCGCGCCCAAGGATGCTGTGATCGCCTATTTGCCGCAACATTTGCTTACCGAAGACACCTGCACCGTATTTGAGGAGACCTCAAAGGCTTTTCAGCAGGTGATCTCGATGCAGGCCGAGATGGATCGCCTCAACAAGGAGCTCGAGACGCGCACCGACTATGACTCCGAGGAATACATGACGATCATCGAGAAGGTGACCGACCTCGGCGAGCGGTTTTATGCGATCGAGCAGGTCAATTTTGATGCGGAAGTGGAGATGGCGCTCAAAGGTCTCGGGTTCCGACGCGAGGATTTTACCCGGCCTACCAATGAGTTCAGCGGCGGCTGGCGCATGCGGATCGAGCTCGCAAAGATCTTGCTACAAAAGCCCGACCTGATCCTCATGGACGAACCGACCAACCACTGCGACATCGAATCTGTAATGTGGCTGGAAGATTTCCTCGTGAACAAGGCCAATGCCGTCATGGTGATTTCACACGACAAGGCATTCATCGACCGCATCACCAACCGCACGATCGAGGTCACGATGGGCAAGATCTACGATTACAAGGCCAACTATTCGCACTATTTGGTGCTGCGCGAGGAGCGCCGCTCCCATCAAATCAAGGCTTTCAAAGAGCAACAAAGGTATATTGCGGAGACGCAAGAATTCATCGACCGCTTCAGGGGCACCTATTCCAAGACCAATCAGGTGAATTCGCGGGAGCGGATGCTCGAGAAGCTGGAGATCGTGGAGATCGACGAGATCGATACCTCGTCGCTGAAATTGCGCTTCCCACCATCGCAGCGCTCGGGCGACACGCCCGTGACCGTGAAGGACCTCACCAAGCGTTATGGCGACCATGTGGTCTTTCACAACGCCAACATGAGCATTGCACGTGGCCAAAAGGTCTCCTTTGTGGGCCGCAATGGCGAGGGAAAATCGACGATGATCAAGGCGATCATGGGCGAGATCGACTTCGAGGGCCACTGTGAATTGGGTCACAATGCCAAGGTGGGCTACTTTGCCCAAAATCAAGCAGCCATGCTTGATGCGACATTGACGGTGTTCCAGACTGTGGACGAGGTTGCCAAAGGCGAAATTCGCACCCAAATCAAGAACATCTTGGGCCGCTTCATGTTCAGTGGCGAAGACATCGAGAAAAAGGTCGCCCAGCTCAGCGGCGGCGAGCGTACCCGCCTCGCCATGGTGAAATTGCTATTGGAACCCGTGAACGTGCTCATTCTCGATGAGCCGACCAACCACCTGGACCTCAAATCCAAGGATGTCTTGAAAGAGGCGCTCGAAGACTTTGACGGCACACTCATCCTAGTGTCCCACGACCGGGACTTCTTGCAAGGCTTGTCTCAAAAAGTCTTTGAATTCAAAGACAAGCGCGTGATTGAGCACTTCGAGACGATCGACGAGTTCCTTGCCCGCAACAAGATTCAGCAGCTGAAAGAGATTGATCTCAAGGCTTGAGACCGATCTCTATTGCCGGCTGTCATCCTTGTCCAAGGCCCCAATCAAGCCAGACGCCCAAGAAATTGAAGTTCCCAAGTAGCATTGAACATGATGAAAAATTATATGGCTATACGCAACTTTAACAGTAGCTCAAATATCTGGTCATTTCGACCGAAGTCTTGGAGGTATTTGCTTCGGCTCCAAATGAGTCGAAGCAAATACCCCAAGACGTAGCGGAGAAATCTGGCGCCTACCGATACACCTCCTGCTAAATTGCCCTTCTGACGAGCAGCTTTTGGCAGGAATTGCAAATAGGAGCTTTCAAGCAGGAGGTGTATCTGGCCGCGCTATCCCGCATTTTATGCGGGACGCTGCGTGATCGGGTCCCCGCCTTGCGAGGGCGCAGCGCTACGCTCCCCTCGATCACTTCGGTACCAATGAGAAGTGATGTATTATCCAGATAATCAGTAAGTTGAAAAATTGAATAAATTCGTTGTGAAGGGATCGTGTTGCTGCTGGGTAGGGAGTGTCTCTGTGCTCAAGATCCCTCGGCTACGCTCGGGATGACCAAGTGGGTTTGTCATTCGATCAAAAGGCAAATCCTATTTGTGGTCACTCGAGATGACAAACCCTATACACATCTACTGTTAAACATGCGGATAGTCA
>JANORP010000202.1:0-34220 GCA_031415375.1 Bacteroidota bacterium
CATGTAGGGACAGGTCGCGACCTGTCCCTACATGGGCAGCCATCACATATTTTTTTGCCATTCCTGCGGTCTTGGCAAATTTTTCAAGATCGTCCAATCCGGAACTGAGGTAACTTACATTTTCTTCAACAGCCAGCGCCACCACTCATCGTCCTTGTCATTGTTGCGGTAGGCTTGCAAATCCTCAAACATGTGCTGGAAGGACAACTCGACCTCACCACGCAAACCGAGCAGCAAGTCCTCGTCTTCTGTCTCGCCATTGAAGCGGGTCGTGTCGATGCGGTCGCCCACCATCACATAATGGCGCACGGGCTTGGGCCAGATTGTGCGGCCGATGCCTTTGACGATGGGCGGCAGATTTTCGCCGCCCTGCAAATACCGATCAGCGATGCCACTGTTGTGCAGCCAAGCCCCGACGGGTGATTTCATGATGTCTTTGGCATCGACCAAGATGTCAAAGACTTCTTCGCCGCCGATGGCCGCGACCGGGATGATGTCATACCCAAACTGGATCGCCATGCGGGCAAAGCCCGTGCGGTTGCGCCAGATCAATTGGTAGGCTTCGCCCTTGTGCTTGCAGACCTCGCGGCGGCCGCCAGGAAAAACAAGGATGTGTTCGCCTGCTTCCATGAGCGCCGAGCAGCTCTCGCGCGTCCCAGGCACCATGCCCACATTGCGGATGAGGTCTCTCCAAAAAGGAACGCCCCAGTGGAGATGATCGACCAGTGGACGCAACATGATGTCTTTTTGCAAATACATTTCCAGGCCCAAAAAGAGGCCATCTGTGAGGCCCATCACGGTATGGTTGCTCACATACAAGGCCGGCCGCTCCCGCTCGATTTTCTCAAAGCCATAGAGCTTGGGGGAAAACCAATTGTTGAAGGGCTTGGCAATTTCCTTGACCAAGTCCTTGGAGGGGGGCACAAAATCGTCTTCTAATCCAGCCATGTTCAATGCATTGATCTTGGCTGCCAAACTACACATTCTACAGGTTTTTTGTGCGAGCAGGCCTGCTACATTCATGCTAATTTCATCTCAGGTGCATCATCACGCTTCCCCAAGGTCATGCGAGCACTTGGGCAGCGATCTCCAAACCCTTGCCTCCAACGCAGACTCAAGTAACAACCTTGCCGACAATTAGCAATTTTACAACCTATTCGACGATGAATTTCTCACTAACTTTAATCCGTTTTGCAGTTGTATTGGGAGCATAGCGTTTTCCGCAAACTTAAAAAATCAAGATGAAGCGTTTGCAATTGGGTTCTTTGGTATTGCTTGTTTTGTGTCTGCACCTGAGTGCTGTGGCGCAGCAGGTCGAATTGCCTCAGCAATGCGCGACCTACCTCGCCGATGAGGAATCGGCCTTTCCAGCGTTTGCGCGGTACAAGCCAGCATTCATGCCTGCTGCCGACCAATTGGAGGCAGTGATGCGCAAGGTCTATGCCATGAGTCCGCAGGATGTGCTTGTCTTGCAAAGGACTGCGACAGACGCATTGGGCTTCACGCACCAGACTTGGCAGCATGTGCATGGTGGTCACCCAGTGTTGGCCAGTGTCATCAAGACCCACGTGCGCAATGGCAAGCTCGCATCATTCAATGGGCACTTTGCACGCAATATCCAGACCGCGACAGCCACCCTGGACGAGGCCGCAGCATTGGCAGCAGCGGTCACGGGAGTCGGCGCGACCAGCTACAAGTGGCAACTCGCCGACGAGGAAGCCTATCTCAAGCGCATCCAAAACGACCCACAAGCCACCTATTTCCCAAAGGGCGAACTGAGTTATGTGATGAACAAAGGGCAGCAGTCCACCGACCGCTACCGCCTTGCCTGGAAGTTTGAAATCTATGCCCATGCCCCTGCATCACGCGCAGACATCTATGTAGATGCCCGCACAGGCGAGGTCATCTATCGTAAAGAGATCATGCACACGGTCGATGTGCCTGGCACTGCACACACCCGCTACAGTGGCCAGCACACAATTCCTGTGGATAGTGTGGGGCCTGGTTCCTACCGCCTGCGCGAAACCATCCATGGCGACGGCGTGGAGACCTATGACATGAATAGCAGCACCAACTACAGCAACGCGATCGACTTCACCGACAGCGACAACGTCTGGGTCAATCCTATCCCAGCCATCGACAATGCCGCCCTCGACGTCCACTGGGCCATCGGCAAGACCTATGAATATTACCTTCAGCAGCACAACCGCAACAGCTTCGACTTCAATGGCGGCAAGCTGCGCTGCTATGTGCACTACGATGTGAACTGGTTCAATGCGCAATGGACGGGCACGGTCATGAATTTTGGGGATGGCAATGGCGATCCCTTGACGCCGATCGACATCAGCGCCCACGAGCTCACCCATGGCATGACCCAATATTCCGCAGGACTCATCTACCAAGATGAGTCTGGTGCGCTCAATGAATCATTCAGCGACATCTTTGGCAATACCGTCGAGCGAGCGATCCGTCCAGGGCAATATAGCTGGCAGATTGCCGAGGACTTCGGTGCCTTTCGCAGCATGAGCAATCCCAACCAGTTTCAAAATCCAGACACCTATCATGGCCAGTTTTGGGAATACTCTGCTTTTGACAACGGGGGCGTACACATCAACAGTGGTGTTCAAAATTTTTGGTACTATCTGCTCTCAGATGGCGGTTCGGGCACCAACGACAATGGCGACAGCTACAATGTGAGTGGCATTGGCATCGACTCGGCGGCAGCGATCGCCTACCGCAACCTCGACACCTATCTCACCCCAAGTTCGCAGTTTGCCGATGCACGCTTTGGGTCGATCCAAGCCGCTATCGACCTCTTTGGCGAATGCTCCAATGAAATGATCCAGACCATCAATGCCTGGGCGGCAGTCGGCATCGGCCAGCCATTTACCGGCAATCTTGAAGCTGCCTTTTCTACCAACGATACCAACCTCTGCGCCCTACCCTTCACCGCCCAGTTTACCAACCACTCCAACTCAGCCCTGCATTACCTTTGGAACTTTGGAGATGGCAACACCAGCACTGCCGAAAACCCCGTGCACCAATATGCCTTTTTGGGGACGTATGATGTGAGGCTGATCGCCTATGGCTGCAATGGCACCTCCGACACCCTCGTTTTCAACGACCGTGTGGTCATCGACATCAACCAAGTCTGCCCGATCAATATGCCGATCGACAACACGACCGTGACCAATGCTTGCGACGGCATCCTATATGACTCTGGCGGCGGTGCCAACTATACCAACAGTTCCAACAGCACCGTGTCGATCCTGCCAGGCAACAATGCGCAGATTCTGCTTACATTTTCAGCCTTCAACTATGCTGCTGGTGATCGCATCACCGTTTATGACGGCCCTGATGTACTGAGTCCACAGATCGGCTTGTACTCAGGCACGGTTTTGCCAGCTGCCATCACTTCCACCAACGGTGCGCTCACCATCAGAGAATCAACCAATGGCGCCAATAACCGCGAAGGTTTTGTCGCCAATTGGTCCTGTTTTGTAGGTGCCGCCAGTGGAATCGAAAGCAGCTGCAAAGTCTATCCCGTGCCTACACACGACCAAGTGCGCTTCGAGTGGGCACGCACGACCCCTGAGGCATTTGGGGTCGAGGTCTATGACGGCTTGGGCAGGTTGCAATTGCGGCAGACAGGCATCCACAACGGCCTTTGTGCTGGGTTGCTCGATCTATCGGCCTTGCCGAGCGGCGTCTATTTCCTCACACTGAGCGCAGGCAATGACCGTGTGCTGCGCAAATTGATCGTGGAGTAAGCGTTGTTGGCTTGGCGATTTCATGGGAGTTCAGCCGCAGTGAGGCTTGGCCTCTATCAAGATCGACCGTATATTTGCTTCATGGAAAAGGCCAAAAAGCTCGTGCGGTTCGAGTGGGCGATGAAGAAATTACTTCGCCACAAGGCCAATTTCGGCATTTTGGAAGGCTTTTTGTCGGAGCTGCTACACCATGATATCAAGATCATCGAGATTCTTGATAGCGAAAGCAACAAAGAAACCAAGGAAGATAAATTTAAGCGTGTCGATATCCTCGTCAAGGATGAAAAAGATCAATTGATCATCATCGAGATCCAAAACATACGCCAATACGACTATTTCCAACGCATGCTGTATGGCGCATCCAAAACCCTTGTCGAGCATATCAAGGAAGGGGATGAATACTTGGAGGTCAAAAAGGTCATTTCCGTGAACATCGTTTATTTCGACCTTGGCCAAGGGGGCGACTATGTCTATCATGGCACGACGGTTTTTCACGGGCTGAACAAACCCGACGAGGTGCTGGCATTGTCCGAGAAACAGAAAGCAACATTCCAAATGACTGCGGTGAAAGAAATTTTCCCAGAATATTGGGTGATCAAAGTCAATAAATTCGACAACCACGCCAAAAACACCTTGGATGAATGGATTTATTTTTTCAAGAATGGTAGCGTGAAACCCAGTTTCAAAGCAAAGGGTCTGGCCGAAGCCCAGAAAAAACTCGACGTGATGAAACTCTCCGCGTTCCAACGCAGAGACTATGACAGCTACTTGATCGATTTGATGGACAATGCGAGCTGGGACTTGTCCCTCAAGATCGATCGCGATGCAATGCGAAAAGAACTTAAGGAAGAGGTGCGCGAAGAGGTCAAAGAGGAAGTCAAGGAAGCTGTCCGCGAAGAGATCAAAGAGGAAGTCAAGGAAGCTGTCCGTGAGGAAGTTCGTGATCTACTCGCAAAAGAATTGACTCAAAAGGCCCTAGCGGCTACAATTTTCAAACTGAATACCAAAGGCAAAACCGCCGAGGAAATCAGCGAACTCCTAGACATTCCCATCGAAACGGTCCGCGAAATTATGAAGTCGCACAGGAATTGAATTCCTATCGCTCGTAAGCCAGACAGCCAACACCATCAGTTATTGCGCTCCGGCCGTGTCATCAGCATCTTTTGGTAGCCCCGCTTCAATATATATTGAATCACAAAGCGCAGCCGGTGCGTCGCAAAGTGAAACAGGTGCGCATCGGCTCCAACCAAAATGCGGGATTTTTTCCTACGGATGCCACGCAAGATGATCTGCGCTGCGCGATCAGGTGTCGTGCGGAAATTTTGCTCGAATTTGTCGATGGCTTCTGGATATGTCTCAGCCCCTTTGGCAGCGCGGGCGATATTGGTCTTGATGCCGCCGGGATGCACACTCAAGACGGCCACACCCGATCGGTGCGCCTTTTCTTCTAGCGCCAATGACTCTGTGAAGCCACGAATGGCAAACTTGGTCGTGACATAGGGCGCTTGTCCAGGAATCCCATGCAACCCAAAAATGCTGGATACATTCACCAAGGCCGACTCGGATTGCTTGCGGAGATGTGGCAAAAATGCGAGGCTGCCATACATCATTCCCCAAAGGTTGATGCCCATGATCCATTCATAATCGGCGATTGCGACATCGCCCGCCCGAAACGCAGAGATCGCCACCCCTGCATTGTTGACCATCACATCCACCTGCCCATACCTTGCCATCACCTGCTCGGCAAATTGAAACATGCCCTCCTTTTGCGCTACGTCAAATGCAGTGCTGATGACTTCGGTGCCCTTGGGCAACAAAGCTACCGTCTCTTGCAAGGTCTGCGCATTAAAATCGTTCAATGCCAGCCGCGCGCCCTGCTGTGCAAAATTCACAGCCAATGCCCGACCGATCCCTGATCCTACGCCCGTGATGACAACAACCTTGGACTGAAACGATTTCATGCGATCCTGACCCGCCCAATTTGGGGGCGGCAACCGCTAAGGTCGTAAAGATTTGCTGGATTCTTCAAGCTGCAATTTTTGTTTAGGATGGGAAGGTTTTGACGAATCTTGTCGAGGAGTCTGCGCAAGGTCCTGGGGTCATCGCATTGCATTGTGCTCCCACTCAGATATCTTTGGGCATCTGATTGTGCTCGCCCGAGGAGGCAACGCCCTTTTTCAGCGCCCATACACTATTGCCCATGCAAAAATTGATGAAATACCTCGCCCTAGCCTTCTTGGTGACCATGCTCTGGCCCATTGCCTTGCGCGCACAGTCCGATTCACAGACGCTTTATTCACCTTACGCCAGCTTGGTCGGCATCACCGAATTTGATTTCGGGCTGCCCATGGGCAATGGTTTCCGCTACCCCAACTCGCTGGGCGGTAATCTGATCGCTGGCTGCCAACTCAATCGCTTGCTGACCTTGGGCGTCGGCGTTGGGTTGCATGGCTACGGGCCAGGCGACATGCTGCTGCTACCCGTGTTTGCAGATGCACGCCTGCATTTCCCCCAGAAAAAATGGACGCCCTACATCGCCTTCGACATCGGTTACGCCTTCAGCCTCGACACCGCCGAGCGCGGCGGCCTGCTGCTCAACCCCGCCATCGGCGGTCGCGTTCCCCTCACCAACAATACCGCGCTTGGATTCGGGATTGGCATCCGGCTACAGCAAAACCAGGCCCTGGTCAATGGCGCCTTCGACGACTACGTCTCCAATTATTTCTCCATGAAAATGGGCCTCGTCTTCAAAATGCCACGCATGAGCCGCCATCTCTTCGCCAAAACCATCGGTCGCCGCATGCGGGACAAAGGGAAGCAGGGCAAATAGCAGGTGGCGCGTCAGCAGCACTCAGCAGCTAGCTATAACTCCCCAACTTTGACCTCCATTTGGGATGAAAATCATTTGATGCCTGCCAATTCCGCAGAATCGGCAAAATTTTCAAGATCGTCTAATCCAGAACTGAGGTTAACTTTACCCCATGAATCCATCCCCCACAGTTTTCATCTACGGTGCCTACGGCTATACGGCCCAGTTGCTCATCCCAGAACTTTTGGCGCGTGGCATTCACCCATTGTTGGGTGGACGCAATGCCAGCAAGCTCGCTGAGGTTGCTGCGCTGCACGGATACCCACATATCGCAGGGTCGGCAGATGAGGTTGCTACCGTGTTGGCGGCGCGGCCCGAGATCAAACTGGTCATCAATTGTGCGGGGCCGTTTTCAGAAACCTATGATGGCGTCGCCGAAGCTTGCATCGCGCACAAAGTACACTACATCGACATTACGGGCGAGATCGAGATCTTTGAGAAAGCGCAAGCCTGGGGGCCGCGTGCGGCAGCGGCGGGCATCATGCTCATGCCGGGCACGGGCTTTGACGTCGTGCCATCCGATTGCTTGGCGCTGCATTTGAAGCAGCGCTTGCCTGGGGCGACACATTTGGAGCTGGCATTTTACGGCACGGGCGGCGTCTCACGCGGCACGGCGCTCACGATGGTGCGCTCGCTCGGCAAGGGCGGGGCGATTCGGGAAAATGGCAAGATCGTTCCTGTCCCGATGGATGGCAGCACCAAGGAAATCGAATTTTTTGGCCGCAAAAAGATTTGCACCAGCATCCCTTGGGGCGATGTCTCGACGGCCTATTTCACGACAGGGATTCCCAACATCGTTGTCTATACCGTCTTGCCCAAGCAAAGCGGCTTCTTCTCCAAAATGATCGGCGGCATGGAGAAGCTGCCTGTCCTCAACCTCATCCCCAAAGGCATCGGCGGCATGATCCGGGCCTTCATGACCGGCCCCAATGAGGATGTGCGCACGAAGGCTAGGTCCTATCTCGTGGGCGAGGTGCGCGATGCTGCGGGCCAGGTCGCACGTGCGCGCTTGAAGACACGCGAGGGATACACGCTCACGGCGATCACGTGTGCGATGATCACGGCGCGCATACTCGCGGGCGATCTTAAAATCGGCTTCCAGACGCCTGCGGCTTGCTATGGGGCAGGATTGATCTTGGAGGTCGAGGGGGCGGTTTTGGAGGATTGTTGAGGGGGAATGTGAAATCACCAGTCCTGTATCCCCCAAAATATATGGATCTTTGCTGGGAAAGCGTCGTATTCCCTTTGAGCTTTCAAGACCTGATCTAATGAAAACGAGGACAATAAATATCCAGAAAGTTGCAGCTGCCTTTACAAAAATGGTAGCGCAAAAGCGCTTGATCCAAGATCATGTAGCCCAAGGCAAAGATCTTTCGGAATTGAATTCCATCGGAATCCATTTTGTGAAACCCGTATCCCTTTGACTCAAGTGACCCAAATGCTGTAAGATTCCAAACGCGCCACGGGATTTGGTATCTTGTTTATTTTCTGCCCTCCGACAATTTCTTTGCTGATTATCCTGAATTCTCAGCAGATACAATGACTTTTGGTATTGCCGTTGAGGAAAATCCTTTGGGACATCTTCCCATGGATTCCTGCATCGGAGATACAGTTTCTATCGTCATCCAAAAATATTTCGAGCAAAACCCCAAGGGCATCCTTTTATATACCATCGAAAATCGTGACAAAAGGCAAGCTGCCCGAAAACGGCTATTTGACAGCTGACATGAAAAACAAAAATCGTCTCGGATTGAAAAGCTAAGTGGAAGCATAGGGAAGGCTCCAGATGAAACGTTTTTCGGTCTGCTTTTCAACACCAAACATCCGCATCGAGCGTTGATCATCGGAGCAGTTGAATCTTTTTTGTTGGAATTGAAGGGGAAAGAATAGTTTTTGCATGGCTCGGCATTCAATTCCTTTGGGCATCAGGTAAAATTGGAGACCATGATGACGGGTGCTGTTCTGGAAAGTAATTGAACGCATCAGCGCGCAAGAGAACTAAAAACCCATTTTCAGCTCTCTTGCGACCAATGAGACGCCCGATTCCGCTTACCAAAACCGCCAATACAAAGCCACCAAGGCACCTGCAATCAGCAAACTCCCGACCAAAAATCCATTCGAGACCTTGAAGAGTGACTTGTCCACTTCCAGTTTTTGCGACTTCTCGCCAGTGGGGTTTTCAAGGCGGGAGATCACCCACATCCCCGCGATGCACAGCACAAATACAAAGCCCATCCTGTCCAAGAAAGGGATTTCATAGATGCCATCGGCGGTGAGTTTGGAGAATCCCATGCCTTGGAGCCAAGACAGATCGGTCATGCGGGGCAGGAATTTGAGCAGCACGGAGAGCAGGAAGCCACCGATCGTCGCAAAGAGCGCGGCATTGCTCGTGGCCTTTTTCCAGAAAAAGCCCAACAAAAACATCGCAAAGATGCCCGGACTCACAAAGCCCGTGTATTCTTGGATATAATTTAATCCGCCCTTGTCGATGCCGAGGTGCGGCGCGATCAAGACCGCGATCACCATCGCCAAGGCGACCGTGATCTGCCCGACCCGCACTTGCTGCTGCTCACTCGCCGATTTGACGAGGACTTTTTTGTAAATGTCGAGCGTGAAAATGGTCGCAATACTGTTGATCTTGCCTGCGAGGGATGCCACAATCGCGGCCGTCAATGCAGCAAAGCTGAGTCCTTTCAAACCTGCGGGTAGCAAATTGAGCAAGGTTGGATAAGCCCGATCGACCGTGAGCTGACCATCGGCCCCCAGCATTTCAGTCTGGAAACCGCCATTTTGGTACAAGGCAAACATCGCGATGCCCGGTACCACAACGATCAAGGGCATCATCAATTTCAAGAAAGCTGCGAAGAGGATCCCCTTGCGTGCGGTTGGTAGATCGGCACCGAGGGCGCGTTGTGTAATGTACTGATTGCATCCCCAATAGCTGAAATTGGCAACCCACATGCCGCCCAGCAGCACGGTGAGCCCCGGCAAGTCCAGATAATTGACGTTGTCGCGCTTCAAGATCATGTGCAGGTGATCGCCTGCCTGCGAAGACAAGAAACCAAATCCATCCCAGATGCCCGTGCTCCCGTTTTGTTCGGCCACGAGATTGAGCGCCAGATAGGTCGTCACCAAGCCACCTAAGATCAAGAAAAACACCTGTATCACGTCGGTATAGCCGATCACCTTCATGCCACCGAGGGTGATCAATATCGCAAAGATCGCCAGGCCATACATGCAGAAATCGAGGCTCAGCCCCGAGATGCTGCTGATCGCCAACGCACCCAGAAATAAGATGCTCGTGAGATTTACCACCACGTAGAGCAGCAACCAAAACACAGCCATGATCATGGCCACCGTGTCGTTGTACCGCCGACTCAGGAACTGCGGCATCGTAAAAATCTTGTTTTTCAAATAGACGGGCATGAAAAACACGGCGACGACGACCAATGTTGCTGCTGCCATCCACTCATAACTCGCCACCGCCAAGCCCAGCTTGAAGCCAGCTCCACTCATGCCGATGAATTGCTCGGCAGAAATGTTGGAGGCGATCAGAGATGCACCGATCGCCCACCACGTGAGCGATCCCTCGGCGAGGAAATAATCTTTTGAATCGACTTCCGTCTTTTTCTTCCGAAAATAAACCCAAAGGCCATAGGAGGCGACGATCACGAAGTAGATGAAAAAAACGACGTAATCTAGGGATTGAAGTCTTTGCATATATAATACTGCGCTTTGAGTTCAGTGGTAAGCTACGATTTTGTTTGATCAAACAACAAAAATCCTGAACAAATGGATCAGGTGCCAATTTCACGCGCCAGTGATACTTGAAATTAAACGGTCATTCCGCAAATGCCACCCGCGTCCAGCATTCCGGCAAATGCGTGTCGTAAATCCCGTGCTTGTTCCAAGCCCAAGCGGGGTGCGGATGAACCTCGAGGCCGCTGGGTTGCATTTTTTGGAAACGTCCAAAGAAAATGCGCCATTCGTCGCCGTTTTGAGGCGGCAAGCTGCGGCCATTGGCGAGGTGCGTCAAACTCTTCCAGGGGATGGCAATTTCCAAACTCCAACCTTTATCGACGACCGAGGGATCGTTGATTTTGCCATCGACTTGCACGGCCGTCTGGAGTCCCAGCAAATCCCAATCCAAAAATGCCCAGCGCAAGCCTCTGGGGTGGCGGCCATACCAAAATGTACTGCCCACGCGGTCATAGTCGCCGCCAAAGGTCATCGCGGTGGGCTTGAAGACATCAAACTCTGGCAGCGCCCATTTGCTCTCTCGGGTATAGGCATCCCGCCAAATGAAAAACACCTCATACACGGTGTTCAGGGCATTGACCTCCAGCTCATAATAGCTGTCGCCGCCATCGATCAAGATTTCCAGATCGCTCTCCAAAAAGATGATGGCATCGCGCTCGGTCTGTTGCGCCGTCACAAAGGGCTCCTCCGCCCAAAAGGCGATGTATAGGTTTTCCGCATCCCACAAAGCCGCTGCTTGGGTATTGTACAAGCCCGGCGCGCCAGTGACCATATCGACAAATCTCGGCGACCAAGTCGCCGATTTCCAGACGTCCTTGTGGATGTCGCCATCAATCAGGATCGACTCGTGGATGCGCTGGCAGACGTAATGCGCCGCCGCAGAAGGATCGCCTTGGTGGGAATCGTCGGCTTTCATGACTTGGAATAATGAATTTCGGGGAGGGATTTCAAGATGTCGGCGCATTGCTCAGGCGTGAGGTCGCGTTGCGGCTCACCGAGCATTTCATAGCCCACCATGAATTTTTTCACGGTCGCCGAGCGCAGCAGCGGCGGGAAAAAATGCATGTGCAGCGTCCATTCTGGGTGCGAGGAGCCATCGGTCGGCGCTTGGTGGATGCCTGCGGAATAAGGGAAACTGCAGCCAAAGAGGTTGTCGTAGCGACAGGTGATGCGGCGGATGGCATCGGCAAAGGCTTCGCGTTCTTCGGCGGTGAGGTGCAGTAAGTCAGGCACGGGGCGCTTGGGGAGAATGAGCGTTTCATAAGGCCAAGCCGCCCAAAAAGGCACGACGACCGCAAAATGCGCATTCTCCAAAACCACCCTTTCCCCAGCCTTCAACTCTGCTGCAAGGTATGTTGCGAGGAGCGGTATCCCCTGCGCCGCAAAATGGGCATGCTGCTGCGCGTGCTCCCGCGCGACGAGTTCTGGCACGTGTGCCTGCGCCCACACCTGCCCATGTGGGTGCGGGTTGCTGCAACCCATCACTTGGCCCTTGTTTTCAAAGATTTGGACGTGTTGGATCGCAGGATCAGCCCCCAAGTCGCGGTACAATTCGCACCAAGCATCGACCACCTTGCGAATGTCGGCCACCTCCATCTGCGCCAAGGTGAGGTCATGGCGCGGCGAGAAGCAGATCACCTTGCAGATGCCCGGCTCATTCTCCCGAATGAACATTTCATCTTGGGACGCCGCAGGCGGTGTGTCGGGCAGCAAGGCGCTGAAATCGTTCGTGAAATGGAATACATTTTCGTAGGCGGGATTGGCGTGGCCCGAGGCGCGTACATTCCCCGGACAAAGGTAACAGTGTGGATCGTGGGCGGGAATCTTGCCTTGGTCAATCGTCTCCAGCTGCCCTTGCCAAGGCCGCAGCGCCCGCTGCGGCGACACCAAAATCCACTCGCCTGTGAGCAGGTTTTTACGCCGGTGCGGATGGATGTCTGGTGGTGTGCTCATCAGATGACCTGCCCTCCGTCGGCAATGTGGACTTCGTAAAAAAGTGGCTGGGTTCCAAAAGCTGCTGTGTAGCGATCGCGTACATGGGCCTGAAATCGTGCAATTGCAGTTGCATGAATGAGGTTCAGCGTGCATCCACCAAAGCCGCCGCCCATCAACCGCGCTCCCAAGACATCGGGAAAATCCAGCGCGAGATCGACCAAAAAATCGAGTTCGGCGCAGCTCACCGCATAGTCGTCGCGCAAGCCACGGTGCGTCGCAGACATGCACGCACCTACGGTCGCGAGATCGCCCGCGCGCAAGGCCTGAGCCACCGTATGCACACGCATGTTTTCTTCCAAGACATATTTGCAACGCATGTACACCTCGGCCGATACCTGCGGCTCGATGGCGTGCAGCATCTCCAGCGTCGCATCGCGCAGGCTCAGGCACTGCGGGAAATGCAGCTGGATCGCGGCGAGTCCCTCGGCGCACTCGGCGCGACGGCGGTTGTAGGCAGAGTCGGCAAGCGCATGTTTCACGCGGCTATCACAGAGCAGCAAGCTGTATTCGCCCAGCTCGGCAGGCACATATTCAAAGCGCAAGTCGCGGCAATCGAGTTGCAAAAAATGGCCCTCACGCCCAAACAGCGAAGCATATTGGTCCATCAAGCCGCAATTCACCCCCGCAAACTCCCGCTCTGCCCGTTGCGCAATCTTGGCGAGGGCAGCCCGATCGAATCCGAGGCCATACAATTCGTTCAGCGCCAAGCCTATGCCTGTACATAGCGCTGCCGACGAAGACAGCCCCGCCCCTGGCGGAATGTCGCCGCCAAAGACGCAACGAAAACCACGGCGCTCCATGCCAGGATTGAGAAGCCCAAGCCCATCGAGCATGCCCCAGACATACCGCGCCCACGACTGCAGCGGCTGCACGCCGCCCGAGATCTCAAACGTCGCCGCCTCGGCCCAATCATGCGCCACGATTTCGCAGCGTTCCGATTCCGAAAGCCCGACACAGACCGTGACCGCCTTGTCGATCGCAGCCGGAAACACAAACCCATCGTTGTAGTCGGTATGCTCCCCGATGAGGTTGATGCGGCCCGGTGCCCGCACGACGACCGTCGGCGACACATGAAATCGATGTCCAAAAGCAGCTTTCATCTTCAAGCGGGAAGATAGGAGATTTTGCTGGGGAACGGAATCTGATCGCTGGAAAAATGGGGGCTGCAAGAGTACTTTTGCGCCCAATTCATTGTCATCGCGTTTTCCTCCGAAATCAATTCTTTTTCAAAAATGTCTCAAAAGCATGAACTACAAGATATCATTCGAGGAAATGGAT
This sequence comes from Bacteroidota bacterium, assembly GCA_031415375.1. Lineage (GTDB taxonomy): Bacteria > Bacteroidota > Bacteroidia > J057 > JADKCL01 > JADKCL01. The sequence continues at coordinate 13,672 of JANORP010000202.1, forward strand.
CGATTGTGCAGGGAGCAAATACCCAAGCTGCCGCCGCTTTCCTTGGAAGAGAAACGGCGACAAATACAAGAGGTGAAGACGAGAAGTACCTCAGCCTCCAAGAAGTCGTCGCACTGACGGAGTACATTGACCGGAATCAGCTTTGGTTTTCAAGCCCGGACGAATCGAAGTACCTGAGCGAGGGCGCTGAGCAGAAGGTCTATGAGGATGAAGACCCAAATTTTGTGATCAAGTATAACAGCCGCGTGTTTTATGCAAGTTGGATCGACTACTTCTACAACTTGCTACTTCACAATTACTTTTTCCCATATTTCGCCTATGAGTTAATCGGATTCTGCAGGGTGGAGGAAACGCTTTGTGCTGTCGTGCGGCAACCATTCGCAAGGTCTAATGAAAGGACCGACCCCATGCGATTGGAGGAGTATTTGAGCGGTAGTGGTTTCATCCGTCAACGGAACAATGACTACATCTGCCACTCGCTAGGGATCATTTTGGAAGACCTTCACGACGAAAATGTACTCAGCAACAATGGATTGATGTGTTTTGTGGATACGGCATTTTTTCTGACGGACGAGTTTCACAGGCCCTGAGTGCCTAGAAGAGAACTTTTACCCCCACTCAAAATCCAACAGCTCAGCCAAAGTCATCCCAAAGACCTTTGCAATCGCCGCTGCCATTTGGAGAAAAGCGCTGCCTCGGTTAAGCTAGAGCCAATCGAATTATCCCAACTCCTCGACCAAAAAATCCCCGACATTCCGCCTCGCCACGTCGAATCCGATGCCGATCAGCATGACCCTCTTTCCAGCATCAGTGTACTGCTGGTGATATTCTTTGGCCTTGCCTCAGACACCCTGCTCCCCTTGAAAAATGACTCCCTTTCGCATCAGCAAGCCTACAAGGGTAATGTAATCGGACTTTGCTGTTGCAAAATTGTCTTCGAAGTAGTACAAGTTTTGGGCAACACGCTGAACCAAGAAGTCAATCTCTTCAAGGTCCTCGTCAGTGAGATCGGCGGTGTTTAACTTTACGAAATCGACAAAGTCTTTCCGGCTTCCACCGATAGATTTTGCATAGTACCTATTGATTCCCATAATCGAAATGTTGAAGATTGAATCTATTTCATCATCGCAAATCCTTCTTCCTCTAAATCAGAAATCCGGCAATCGCTTCCTTAGTAAGTGTCACTCTTATCGCATTGGCCTCAAAATCAAACAGCTCAGCCAAAGTCATCCCAAAGACCTTTGCAATCGCCGCCGCCATTTGGAGGGATGTGTTCCTTTCCCCTCACCGTCCCACCCGCGCCACCAGCCGCTTCTGCAACTCCCACCGTTCCCCAGTCCCAAAATCCACCAAAAACCGCACCTCCTTCCCTTCCTGTAGTGCAATCGGCTCCCCATCCCGATACAAAACCCGATTCCCAGTGATCGCCGACAGGCGATGCCCGAGCCCAAACACCCCCAACAAATTCAAGGGATCGGCCGCGCTCAGCGCGACCAGATGCCCATCCGGTGCCAGCGTGCGGTACTTGCGCAGCAAGGCCACTGCCTGGGGCAACGCATATTGCTCGCCCCACATGCCATCCACAAAGCGCCCGCCGCGTATCAATCCCCGCGCTTCCAACCTACGAAAGACCCGTACCATCTCCCGCCAATGCGGCATATTCGCCTCGCGCTCAGCCAAACGCCGAAACACAACCCCATACCGCCGCAAAATCACCATAGCAATCTGATCAGAATTCTCAGAATTTTCCGAATCATCCGCTTCTGTTGAATTCTCTGGGTATGTGATGAGTGACCATCTTCCTGACGCCGCCATGCTCGCCGGCTGCACCTTACGGCTCCGCCCATTCGCATACCGCTCCGCCTTCGCGCGCTCGTCCTCAGGCAGGAGCAGTGCTCGCAGGCCCGTGAAGCTATCCGACGAGATCATCCCCGCCGTGACCAATTCGCCCAGGGCCATTTCCAAGTAGCTCGGCAGCAGGTTCAAGCTGCGCTGCAGGTCATCAAAGAAGCTCGCGCCGCGTTGCTGCAGGTACTCCACGACTTGATTGGCGCGGTGGGAGAGCACGACCGTGCCCTCTACATGCCCGGCGGCTTTGCGCCAGACGGCGGCGCGCTCGCGGCTCAACAAAGTAATGGGCGATGAACGGATCGGGCCATTCTTCACCAATCCATCTGCGTTGGATGGTCTTAATCTGCCCCAAGTAAGTCGCCCGCTCATGCAGAGCATGTCGAGCCAGAGTGGATCGTAGTTGGGCATGCGCAGGGGGATGATCTCGCTTTCCCAGGCTGCCGCGGGGGCTTCGTAGCCTTCCATTTGCTGCACAATTTCCAGCAGCGACTCGGGGCCCTGCAGGTTGTCGTGCTGCGAAACCTTCTGCCATTCGAAGAGAAAACGCATATAGGTCTGCGCGGTCACGGGCTGAATCTCGGCCCGCAAGGTCTTGACGGTGTAGCGGTGGATGCGCGACAGCAGCCTCCGCTCACACCATTCTTCATCCCCGCTCGGCGTGTAATTTCCGCGAAAAACGAAGCCCTCGGCCTCCAAAGCGTACATCGCATACTCCGCTTCATTCGGCGCGATGCTCATCGACTCGGCGAGCGCCCAGGTGGTCACGGGCCCGAGCGCCTCCATGCGGCCGCGCAGGAGCTCCTTGCGGGCGAGCGTGTCTTCCATTTCCTTGCGGATGAGCCGTTCGGGAAAATGAATGCGCGGCTTCAAATCAAATTTGGGAAACAGCGCCTCAAACTCGGGCAAGCGTTCGGCAGCGACCCAGAGGACGGCATCGGTATCGGGGCGAAGCAAGATAGCTGCGCGACCTGCCTGTTGGAGTTGCTTGAAGTAGGGTTCCCAGCTGAATTCGCCGTCGCCGACTTGGCCTTCTTCGGCGGTGAGGAAGCCGAGTAGGAGCAGCGCTTCGTGCAGCTCGTCCACACTTCGGACAGTCGGCCAAGCCTCTTGGCGGACTTGCTCGATGGCGAGCGGGTCGAGGCGGCCGAGTTCGGCGGCCTCGGCGGGATCCAGCCAACGGCGGTTTTTGATGGCGTGGGTGCGGCGGTCTTCCAGGCCTGCGGGATCGAGGAAGGCATAGGGCCGCGCATTGATGATTTCTTGGGCGAGGGGCGATGCCTCGCGCAGGTCCTTGGCGATGAGCTTGAAGTCGCCCGCGACGATGCGCCCGATGATGACTTCGAGCTGATCGATGTCCATGGCTTCGGTGAGGCAGTCCTGTATGGTCTGCCGCACGAGCGGATGGTCGGGCACTTCGCGTTCGCCGACGATGTTTTCCAGGCAGGCGAGTTGGTCGGGGAAGACGAGGGAAATGAGGTCTTCGGATGCCATGCGCTGCAAATGCGGGGCGACGCGGCCGGTGGCGCGGCGGCGCTGAATCGCCAAGGCCCGTGTTGCATTCCACCGCCACCTGACCCCAAACATCGGCGCGTCGAGCAGGGCTTGCACCAAGATTTCGCGCACCGTCGAGGGATGCAGGTATTCCCAGACTTCGTCCAAGACAAAACTATGGGTCGCGCCGAGGCTGAGAATGATGGCATCCTCGGTGGCGGCGGCTTGCAATTCGAAGTTGAAATTGCGGCAGAATCGCTTGCGCAGGGCGAGGCCCCAACCCTTGTTCAGCCTTGATCCGAAGGGCGAATGAATGACCAAGTGCATGTCGCCGGCCTCGTCAAAGAAGCGCTCCATCACGATGGTATTCGGCCCCGGCAATTCACCCAAAGCCAATTTTGCCGCGCAGATATACAGCAGCATCTGCTCGGCCGCGCTGCCTTGCACATGCAGCGTTTCCTTGAGCCAAGCCAATGCCTCGCCGCCCCATTCCGCGATATAATCCTCAGAGCGGGTGCCGGGAATGATGCGCCCTTCGTCGATGCGGGAGGCGATCTCCTCGCGTAGGCGGCAGACGGCCATGGACAATGCGTCGCTGCGGCCGGGCGCCTCGCCAAACCAAAAGGGGATCGACGGCGTCTGCCCATGCGCATCCTGCACCAGCAATTTGCCCGTCTCCAGCTTCTCGATTTTCCAGACCCCATTCCCCAACTGAAACACATCGCCCGCCATGCTCTCGATCGCAAAATCCTCCTCCACCGAGCCGATAAAGGTTCCGCTCGGCTGCAAAATCACATCGTAGTTGAAGTTGTCGGGGATCGCGCCGCCATTGGTGAGGGCCGCGAGTTGTGCGCCTTTGCGACCCCGGATGATGCCATTCACGGCGTCGCGGTGCAGGTAGCTCGACGTGCGGCCATTGCGCAGGGTGAATCCCTCGCTCAGCATCGTGATCACCTCGTCAAATTCCGCGCGGCCCAGATTGCGGTAGGGAAATGCGCGGTGTACCAAGGCATACAATTCGTCCTCGCTGTATTCTTGATTGGCGACCTCGGCCACGATCTGCTGCGAGAGCACGTCGAGCGGCTTTTCGGGGATGATGAGGTGGTCCAATTCGCCGCGGCGGATGGCGTCCAGGATCGCGGTGCATTCCACCAAGTCGTCGCGGGTGAGGGGGAAAATGCGGCCCTTGGGCGTGCCCCCGACAAAGTGGCCCGAGCGCCCGACCCGCTGCAAAAAGCCCGCGATCGTCTTGGGCGAGGCGATTTGGCAGACCAGGTCCACCGACCCAATGTCGATGCCCAGCTCCATCGAGGCGGTCGCCACCATGGCGCGGAGCATCCCATTTTTGAGGCGCTGCTCAGCATCGAGGCGCTGCTCCTTGCTCAGGCTGCCGTGGTGGGCACTCACCGCAGCCTTGCCCAACCGCTCCCGAAGGTGGTGGCTCAGGCGCTCGGCGAGGCGGCGCGTATTCACAAAGATCAGCGTCGTTTGGTGCTCAAGGATGCGCTGCTCCAGGATATTGTAGATCTCTTCCCAGACATCGTTGGCCATCACGGCGCTCAGCGGCGTAGGCGGAATCTCGATGCCCAAGTCCAATTTGCGGCGGTGCCCCTCGTCGATGATCGCGCAGAGCGGTTGGCCCGTCTGATCGAGTTCCGCATTCCCCACCAAAAATTGCGCGACCAACTCAATCGGCTTTTGCGTCGCCGACAAGCCGATGCGTTGGAAGGGGCGACCGACCAAATGCCGGAGGCGCTCCACGCTCAGCGCGAAATGCGACCCCCGCTTGCTACCCACCATCGCATGGATTTCGTCCACGATGAGGGTGCGCGTGCCCGACAGCATCGCCCGTCCGCCCGCGCTCGTGAGCAGCAGGTACAGGCTCTCGGGCGTGGTCACGAGGATATGCGGCGCCTTGCGCGTCATGGAGGCGCGTTCGCTCGCCGTCGTGTCGCCCGTGCGCACGCGGGCTCGGATGCCGTGCTGCGACAGTCCCATTTCGGTGAGCACCTCATCGATGCCCCCGAGCGGGCGGTGCAAGTTGCGGTGAATGTCGTTGCTCAGCGCCTTGAGCGGCGAGACATAGACGACGTAAGTGCGGTCTTCGAGCTGATCTTCAAGGCTGAGCTGGACGAGCTCGTCGATGGCGGATAGGAAGGCGGCGAGGGTCTTGCCCGAGCCGGTCGGCGCGGCGATTAATGTGTGCTCGTGGGCCTGGATCGCAGGCCACGCGCGGAGCTGTACGTCGGTCGGGGATTCGAAGGTGGCTTCGAACCATAGTCGCGTGGCGGGGTGGAAGTTTTGGAGGGGCATTTTTTCTTATTCACGACCTTGTAGGGCGAATTTAGGGAAAATGCGGGAGGAGTTACTTGGGTGTGGTGCGTTTGAAGTAGTAGGTGATGCTGCCCAACGAGGTACTCAAAGCGCGGCCCGTCGACGTGCCCATCGAATTGTCGACGATCTCGAGTTCCCAACCCAAGTCGGCCAGTTCATTGATCTTTTGATAGATCGTTCTTTTGATCGCCAAGATCTCCGTAGCCTTATCAGCAACTTCGATCGGGATGAATTCTGAATCCTTGTCCGGCCAGAAGATGTACAAGCCATGCGTCTTGGCATTCATATGCATGAGGTATCCATACTCCAATACCAACACATCATTGTCCTTGGATTGTGCTGCGACTTGCTGGGCTTGCAGGAGGCAGAATGCGCAGAGGGCTGGGAGGAGGAGGAGTTTTAGGAGATTTTTCATGCTTTTTGGGTTTTGGAGATGAAGGGGGAAGGTAGGGATTTTTTTGGTTTTGGGGAATGGGGGACTGTCTCCGCGGTGCGGAGAGAATTTTGGGGAAGTGCCTAGCGAATTTCTGAAGTGCCGAGTAAAGCCCCAACCGAAGGGAAACGATCCGCATTGGCAATAATTTTATCTTTTATCCCCAATTTATCAGGCCAATTATTCTTAAAAATGTAATAACTTAGCATGATCTCTAAGTAAAGTATTCGCCATGAAAGTCATATTCCCATATTCTGCGACACTTTTGATGGCGATTCTGTTTACAGCTTGCGCGCCTAGACTTCTTCAAAAAAATCTCGTCTCACATTCGATCTCGTCAAAGGCATCGCTCGCTTCCCAGGTCTCAACAGATTCAGCAGCTGTGGCTTCTTGCTGTTCAGGCTTGGGTGAAGCAAAATGCGTAGGAAGCTCCTATTGCAATGCATGCTCTACTTGTGAGTATTGCGAATATTGTAACAGCGGCGGGAGTTGTGGTGTTTGCGCGAGTTCGAGCAAGCCAGCGTCCTATGGCAGCTCCTCATCTGGTTCTGGACAGATCTCCTTTTGGACGGATCAAGCGATTAGCAGCTCGATCCAAATTTATGTGGATGGCGAGTATGTCGGCAAATTGGATTCCTATTTTGATAGCGGGACACCGCGCTGTGGACAATCGGGAACTGTCACCGTGTCAAGGACAGCGGGTTCACACACCTTTCTTGCGAAGGATGGAGGCGGGAATACATGGAAGGGTGCTGTTTCATTTCCTTCGTCTGGTTGTACGACGATGTCGTTGTCGGATTGATGGCAGGGAAATATTTTTCATAAAGATCCTCAAGGAAAGCTATATTTCCTTTCTATGAGACTACTTTACTTTTGGGTCAAAGAATTCAGGTCATTTTCCAACGCGGGATTCAGCTTCTCAGGAAAATACGTGGTTTCTCACGACTACCAAGCAGAATTCAAGGCCCTCACATTCATGATTGAACCTTCTCTGGGCTGGATTGATGGGCTATTTCCAAAGCCAATTTCAGATGTAACAGCCATCATTGGCGCGAATGGTTCTGGAAAGAGCTCTATTCTAGAATTGGTGGCTGATATATTATCGAATAAACCATCTCCAAAATGGGGATTGAATGTGATTTGGGTTGCGGTTCTTGAAAATGAAACATCCAATGAGGTTTACGCAGCATACAACTTTGAAATCGACGGAGAAGACCATACAGAGTGTAGTATTCAAATCCAAGTTGGCAAAACAGGGCTTCTAGTCGGAGAAGAATGTCAAACCTACCGTGGATACATTGACGATAGCTATTCTTTCACTGAGTACGTTGTAGGATTGGACAATACCGCAGTAATTTTCTACTCTCCGATTTTTGGAATCCGCCATGACCAATTACCTGAAAGGGAAACCCTAGCAAACGTGTCGACTGGATTTCTCGTTGTCAAAGATTCAGTGAACAATGATATTGGGGAGCTACAACCGATCTTTAACTATCGTTTCAATAATTTGAAAAGACAACTTGATTTTGTTTCATCATTTGGAGGCAATTTCCAAGAGTTTCAACTACCGCGTAATGTGACAATTCGATTTGAGAAGGGGCCCGGTCCTGAGAAAGGGCGACTAACGAACACGAGTTGGAAAATCTACGATGAGCTTTCCATGGCTTCTCGTGAGCAAATGAATTCCAAATACAATGATCCTATAATCAATGCAATCAGCCATGAAGAGAAGCAAAGGGCAATTTTGGAAAAGGCAAAGATTTGGTTTGTTAGAAATCTGCTAACAAATTTTTTTCATTACCTTTCCTCAGAACACGAAGATTATTGGATATATGAGGAGCATAAAAATAAGGGAAGGAAGCCAATTGCTGTGGATATTTCAGAGCTTGGAATCTCAAGAAAACCCCCTTTAGGTGAATATGGCGGTACAGACGAATTCGATTTTATTGCTTGTTCACGCAAATATTTTGATCTTCAAAACGTTATTTCGAAGAAGGCGTTTGATATCCCAAGCTTTATCGACCGTGTGGTGAAAGTCATCGACAAGTTCGCCTTCACCAACATTGATAACGACGATAATGAATCCTATTTCACCATTCCGGCCATAGTCGGTGTGGAGCTGTACGAAAGCTACAAGGAGTACCTTAGAGCATTTGGAGTAGAAAAGCCTCTGGATTTTATGCATGTTGAATGGACATCGACAAACCTCAGCTCTGGTGAAATTGCATTACTTGATCTCTATTCACGAATTTACTTGGGGATTCAGAAATTGCTGCCACTAGATTCAAAATCATTATTCATATTCATTGACGAAGGCGAGCTTGGATTCCATCCAGAATGGCAGCGAAAGTATCTGAACGAGTTTATACACCACCTATCATTTATGGAATCTTCAAAAAGCCAATCGATTCAGATTATTTTGGCCTCTCACTCGCCATTTTTGGTTTCTGACTTGCCTATGGAGAATGTGATCTTTTTGGATCGGAAAGAAGAGGAGAAGACGAAAACCTTTGCGGCAAACATTCATTCGCTATTTTCCCATTCGTTTTTCTTGAAAAGCACAATGGGTGAGTTTGCGAAGAAAAAACTGAACGAGGTCGTGGAAATATTGAAGGTGTCTAAAAGTGGCCAAAACACGACATTGATCCGAGATGAAAGCAAGTTGGAATATGCGAGGAAAATCATCGATACGGTTGGAGAAGATGTTTTGAGAGAAAGGCTTTGGGATTTGTATGCGGAGTGTACAAAAGGTTCTGATTTGGATGTTGAGCTTGCCAAGGCAAAGAAAAAAGTGCAGGAACTGGAAGAGCAAAAAAGGAGAAGAGATGCGGAAAATTGAAGATCATCCGAAACGAGGTAAGTTGTCTGAATTGGCGGAAAAGCACTATGGCAGCCTGCTAACCAGCCCTCTCAAGACCCCACAGGAAGCTTTTTCTGCGGCCAAGAGTCGTTTGACCGCCCCCGTCATTGATTTTTTGAATCACTGTCTTGAAGAACTGGAGTTCAGGCGATTGATTATCGCCCCACCTGAAGAATTGGATTCAATAGTTGGTGAGTATGAACAAAACTACAAGACCTTGCTTACTTCGCTTGAGTCTAAAAATGATCGGGAAAGCATCTTGAAAATATTTCGTTATGAAGCCTTTCGTGATAGTATCCCAGCTAGGTCGTTTGTTGATAGCCTGAAGATCCGCGCTTGCCCCTATTGTAACGCCCAGCATGTTCTTACAACCAGAAAGGGGTTACGTTGCCATTTTGATCATATTCGTCCAAAAGCAAAATATCCATATTTGAGTTTGTCGTTTTTCAATTTGGTTCCTTGCTGTAGCCATTGTAATATAGAAAAGGCTGAATCAGAAAAGCTTGCCGACCCGTACCGCGAGTCATTTTCAGGCATGTTCGATTTCAAAACGGACAGCGCCGAAACAGTCGATTTCCTACTGTCTGGGGAGAAAAAGAAGTCGCGAAGTTTCAAGATTTCTCTAGTCTCCAACGATGAAAAAGAACATCACAAGGCAATGGTTGTTGAACACAATAAGCGTTTTGGCTTGGAAGACATCTACAACCAGTTTCAAGACATTGTTGAGGAAATTTACCGAAAAAGTGAATTTTACAATGATTCGAGAAGAAAGGAGCTGGAAAATGTTTGCAAAGGCTGGTTTGACGATATTTCTCAGAAAGCAGAAATCGATCGTATTATCGTTGGGAACTACACTGCGCCAGAGGACATCAATCAAAGGCCATTGTCCAAGTTTATGACAGAGATAGCTCGTGAGGCGAAATTGATCAAGTAGCGGCAGGAAAAGTCAGCTTCTCACTCCCCCACTGTCATCAAAACCCCCAATTCCACCTCCAAAGCCTTCGCTAGCGAATACGCCATCAGGATCGAGGTATTGATCTGGGCCTCCTCGATGCGGGAGAGCTGATGGTTGTCGATGTTGAGGATATCGGCCAGGGCACGCAGGGAATAGCCTTTTTCGAGTCTCAGGGCCTTTACTCGTCTGCCAAATGCTTGAAGGAAAGCAGGATTTTTCTCTAGCGCCATACTTTTCCGTCAAATATGACGGCATTCCTTCGTATGTTTGCCGTCACACATGACTGCATGGAGGGAAAAGATATGGTACACATGAACGAGGATATGATCCTCATCAAAATCACCAACCAAAGGGCCGGCGAAACCTTCAACAAGATCCAACACGGCATCATCGATACCGTGCAAGCCATCCTCGGCGCAAACGCGGTGGGCGACACGGTCACCCTGGAAGCCAAAACCGCCAAGTCATTGTGCGTGATGCTCGAGACCCTGCGCGCGACATTCATCGATGCCGAGACCGTGCAAGCCGCGATGGCCCTCGCGACGCAGGTAATGCCGCCGCGGGAGGAGGAGTGAGTGGCAGCAAACGCATGTTCGCCCCACCAACGGGGCCGAGGGCGAGAACCTTCTGAGGATTGGGTCGCAAAAAATTTGTAATTTTGTTGCTCAAATTCAAGTGCCAGATGAAGACTTTCTTGACATTGACCCTGCTTCTGGTCGCAACCGCAGCCTTTTCCAAATCAGATTTGAATGTCCCGATCCCATTTGACTCGGTCACTCAAAAATATACCTACACGGAGGTCGTGCCTGCCGAAGGAAAAGCAGAAAGCGAACTGTACCAACGCGCACGGGATTTTCTGGTTCAACGATTCGTTGCAACCAAGCCGATTGTCGAGGATTTGAATGTGCTTTTTCTCAAGAAAGGTTCGTTTGAAGTCATGCATTATTACGTTGCCAACGAAAAATATGGCATGAACTACACGGTGTCTTTCACAATCGAATTGGGTTTCAAGCCGGGGCGGTTCAGGTACAAAATTACAGACATCATCTTGTCTCAAAATGCAGCCACTACAACCTACGAAATCACGCTCGAAACTTGGATTGGCGAGGCGATCAAGCACAAGGGAGCCGCCGGCAATGCTGTGAAGGAACGAATGGGGGATACACTCAAAAGAATGCACGAGAAATTTTTGAAGTTGATCCAAGAATTGAAGTCCAAGATCATTGACGAAAAAGCGAAGGATGATTGGTAGGATTGGGGGTCGTTCTTTTTGTGGCCTTCGCGACGCATGTGATGCCGGCACGGGAGGAGGTGTGCGTGGCCCCCTGCTTGTCACCCCGAGCCGAGTCGAAGCACAAAGTGTAAGGTTCTTGCGCTACGCGTTGCGGCTTGTCGATCCCGAAATGGTCAGTGATGCTGTTGTGTAGGAAGTGTATCTGCACCGTAGATGCCTCGGCTTCACTTCGTTCCGCTCGGCATGACAAACGGGGCCGGCGAGACCTTCAACAAGATCCAACACGGCATCATCGATACCGTGCAAGCCATCCTCGGCGCAAACTCCGTCGGCGACACGGTCACCCTGGAAGCCAAAACGGCGAAGTCATTGTGCGTGATGCTCGAGACCCTGCGCGCGACATTCATCGATGCCGAGACCGTGCAAGCCGCGATGGCCCTCGCGACGCAGGTGATGCCGCCGCGGGAGGAGGAGTGAGTGGCCCCCTGCTTGTCACCCCGAGCCGTCGAAGGACGTGCCGAGGGGTCTACGGCAACTGCACACCACCCACGCTGGACCGCTTGCTTTTCAAGAAATGCGTTCACACATCCCCTTGAACGTAATGCCTGTATCTAGGCGGTAGATGCCTCGGCTTCACTTCGTTCCGCTCGGCATGACAAATCGGGCCGGCGAGACCTTCAACAAGATCCAACACGGCACCTTCGGCGACAACCGTGCAAGCCATCCTCGGCGCAAACGCGGTCGGCTACACGGTCACGCTGGAAGCCAAGACGGCCAAGTCGCTCTGCGTCATGCCCGAGATCTCTGCGCGCAACATTCATCGATCCTCCTTGCGGCGAACGGGTCCGAGCCCGTGCACCGCGATGGCCCTTCCCGTTTCACGAGGACGCAGCGCACGCGGGTGATGCCCCACCGAAATGGCGATACGGCACCTGCCAATCGCTTCGTGTCAACAGCAAAGCCTTTGAGTGGGCGACTGTCATTCCATTGAAATACCCTAGATTTGCCAGCCGGTAGTGCCATCTTGCGTGCAGTGATGGCCTTCGCAATATGCCATAGGATGGGTTCAATGATTCAGTCACCAAAAAGAAAGCCGCAACACGATGCAAGACCTGCTAGATAAAATCAAAAAAATTGAGGCGCTTATCCAAGGTGCGCAAACTGAGGGCGAAAAGAACGCTGCGATCTCTGCGAGGGACAGGATACTGGCGAAATACCCCGGTCTTGACATCCATCGCGACGCGAAGGAATACAGCCTTTCCACAGGCAACACCTGGAGCAAGAAGCTTTTGCTCGCTCTGTGCAGGAAATATGGACTGAAGCCGTATCGCTACCATAGGCAGAAATACACGACGGTGATGGTGCGGGTAAATGAGGGCTTTCTCCATAGAGTTCTGTGGAAGGAGTTTCTAGAATACTCCAGGCTTCTGGAGGAATTGGTCGGGGAAATCACAGATGACCTCATTGGCAAAATCCATCAGCACGAGGAAGAGGACGAGATCCAAGGAAATCTCGGGAACTGACACGCGGATCACTACCATTGCCCTTGTGGATATTCCGATCCCGATTGTGCATCAATCCTTGGTCAAATTCTCCATTTTAGCCCCCAAAAGCAGAAGATGAATTTCAACCTCTCCTCCATCAGACCTTATGTCGGCGGGACGATTTACGCTCGCGGCCAAGACTATTACAAATCGGGCGCTGTCGTGCAGTTGGAGGAAATCGAGGAGGGCGAATATGAGGCCCAGGTCGAGGGAACGGAGAACTATGAGGTGCAAATCAGCCTCAAAGGCGATCAAGTCCTGAACTACGCCTGCGACTGCCCCTATGACGACGGTACATGCAAGCATGTGGTCGCGGTTTTGCTCGCCATTCAAGCGGAATTGAAGGAATCCATAGCAATATCGACGACTGGAAAACAAGTAAAACCCAAGAAAAAGACTGCCGCTGAGGAAGTGGATGAGATTTTGGACAGGCTCGACCTGAGCCAATTGAAGAAATATGTGCATGATCAATGCCTAGCAGACAAAGATTTCCGCAGCACGTTTATGCTGCGCTTCCAACGGCTGACACAAACGATGGGCAAGGCGCAATTTGACAAGCAGATCGACACCATTTTGAAGTCGGCAGTGGGCAGGTACGGCTACTTTGAATATGGAAGTGCAAGTACAGTAGCCGGTAGAGTGAATAAGATTCTGGAGGCCGCAAGCGAATACTTGGCCTGTAAAGACTTTGCACCTGCCTATTTCGCTGCCATTTCGATCCTGGAAAAATTGCCCGATGTCCTCGAGGAGGCCGATGACAGCGATGGTGAAATCGGTGGTTGTGTCGAAGATGCCATTGCTCTGCTCCATGAAATGGCTGGCATCGCGTCGCTCGACGAAGCAGTGCGCAAGGAGGCCTTTGACTATTGTTTGAGTGGGTATCAAAAGAGACAACTTTCGGGTTGGGGTTGGGACGACGATCTGCTGCAGCTTGCTGGGGAATTTGCGCGATCTACACAAGAGGGTGAGCAGATTATTTCGCTGGTCGAGGAATCGGTTTTGTCTGATTACAAGGTTGAATCCAAGTATGAAATTGTGCTTGGGCTAGTGGAGCGTTTTCGTGGCGAAGATGCTGCTATCGAATATCTGCATGCACATTTGGAGGTGCATAGTTTTCGCAAGCGCGTCATAGAATATGCGATCCAAGCCGAGGATTTGGAAACCGCAATGTCTTTGGCCGAGGAAGGTTACGAGCTCACCAAGGGCATTCGTGCTGGAAATGCGAAAATTTGGCTGAGGATGCAAATGGAGATCGCCCAAAAGCAGAAAGACAATCCGAAAGTAATCGCATTGGCACGCAAGCTGTTTTTGGAAAGCTACGATGAACCCATGGAATTGTATGCTCTACTGAAGGGCCTCGTTCCCAAAAAGGAGTGGCATCCTTTTGTGGAGGAATTGCTCGTTTCCATGAAAGTCCAAGCACATACCGATGAATCTACGCTTGGGAAAATTTATGTCGAGGAAGGATGGCTGGATCGCTTGATAGGCTTGGTGAAAAAGCAAAATCACCCGAGAATTGCAGAGCAATTTGAAGCTGTACTGAAGCCCAAATACAGCAGCGAACTTGTGGCCTTCTATGAAAAAATATTGGTCAGACACTTGGATTTTTGCAGCGATCGCAAGGGTTATGCGACCGCTTGCGATTATCTCCGTAAGATGAAGAATCTGGGTGGTCATGATGCCGTGCAAACGATGGTGAATTTTATCCGGAAGGAATTTGCAAAGCGTCCTGCGTTTATGGACGAATTGAAAAGGGTGTGAGCTGTTTTTTGGGGGCACATCCTGGTCAGAATCGTAACCACTGCTACGCCGAGGGGGATCCAGTCGGCATCTTATACCCCACGCAACCCTCCCCCAAAAATCCATGTCCTTATGCCGAATCGATTCTTCATCGATTCACCGCTACGCCAAAAAACGCATTTTATCTATGAAGAAGGCATTTGCATTGATCCCAGTATTATTGTTGTGCATGCAATTGTACAGCCAAGCCACCGAAATCCAATTTGATCACCGCCCGTGGAATGAAATCCTCGCGCAGGCCAAGCAGGAAAACAAAATGGTCTTCCTGGATGCCTACACAAGCTGGTGCGGACCGTGCAAAATGATGGCTGCCACGGTATTCAAGGCTCCTGAGGTCGCAGCGCTCTTCAATGCCAATTTCATCAATACGATGATCGACATGGAAAAAGGGGAGGGCCCCGAGCTCAAGAAATTGTATGGCATAAGCTCCTATCCGACCTTCTTTTTTGTAGATGGCGATGGCAATCTGATACATAGCCAATCGGCGATCCTCGACACCACCGAATTCGTCGAATTGGGCAAGACGGTACTCGACCCCAATTTCAATAGCTTGGTCCTGATGGCCAAACGTTTTGATGCGGGCGAACGCGACCGTGGTTTTCTCAAGGATTATTTGATTCGCCTAGAGGCGGGCGGCAAGGAATTTGCCAAGGTCATGGAGCCCTTCAAACCCAGCATGTTGGGCGATGGGCTGATGGAAGAAAATAGCTGGATTGTCTTTGAGACTTGCATCAACGATGAGACCACGGAAACTGCGCAATATTTTCTCGCGCATCGGGTGGCTTTTGAGCGCAAATATGGGGTCGAGGATGTGCAATACAAGGCGAGACAACTCTATTCGCGCATGGCTCGTGTCGCAGATCGCAACAATGACAAGGCTGCCTTTGCCCGGGCGCAACACGCAGTGCGTGCCTCGGGCATGCCCGATGGTCGTGCACAGGCTTGCTGGATGAAAATCAGCGCTTGTGCCTACAAAAAAGACATCCCGCATTACATCAAGGCTTGCCAAAAGCTCTACAATGCGACGCCAGATGACGATCTCAACCAAAAAGCATGGCAGGGCGCCGACGTAGCAAGCGTGGCCGACAAGAAATCACAGCTACGCTTGCCACTGAGATGGCTGCGCGACGTGGCCAAGGAGCGGCAAGATTATACGACGCTCAGTACTTTGGCACTCATCGAATTGAAAATGGGCAAGACGAAGCAAGGATTGGCCACCGCTGAAAAGGCGATCGCAGCTGCAAAAACTGAGGGTGTGCCTTGCGAGGCGACCATGGAGTCCATGGAAAAATATGGCCCCAAAAAGACGAAGCCATAATTGCCTGCATCCGTCAGGATGTGCAACTCAGGAATGAAATTTCAATCAAGTCCAATCCCGACGTCCAGCCGCTTTGCGGGAAGACGTGCCAAGGCCGGGGAATCTTGCGCTTAAGCGTTGGAACTGATTGAAATTTCTTTCCTTACTTCAGCACATTCCTCGAAATTACAATCTGTTGGATCTCGCTTGTGCCTTCGTAGATCTCGGTGATCTTGGCGTCGCGCATCATGCGCTCGACGTGGTACTCGCGCACGTATCCGTTGCCGCCGTGGACTTGGATCGCTTCGCTGGTGACTTTCATCGCGACTTTGGAGGCATAGTATTTGGCCATGGCGCTGCTGGTGTCGTAGTCGCCATGCTGGTCCTTGTCCCAAGCTGCTTTGAGGCAGAGCATCCTTGCGGCTTCGATCTCGGTGGCCATGTTGGCGATCTTGAAGGCAATGGCTTGGTGATGCATGATCTCCTTGCCAAATGCCTTGCGAATCTTGGAATATTCCTTGGCAAGCTCGTAGGCTCCGCTTGCAATACCGAGGGCTTGAGAGGCGATGCCGATACGGCCTCCAGCTAGGGTCTTCATGGCAAACTTGAACCCAAATCCATCCTCGCCGATGCGGTTTTCCTTGGGGACGATTACATCGTTGAATTGCAAGGAATGGGTATCTGAGCTGCGAATGCCCATTTTGTTTTCCTTGGGATTGATGCTGAAACCGGGCATGTCTTTCTCGACGATCAAGACATTGATGCCACGGTGGCCCTTGTCTTTGTCGGTCTGGGCAATGACGAGGTAGGTGCTAGCAGTACCGCCATTGGTGATCCAGTTTTTGGTGCCGTTGAGCAGGTAGTGGTCACCCATGTCGATGGCGGTTGTCTTTTGCTGAGTGGCATCGCTGCCAGCCTCAGGCTCGCTGAGGCAAAAGGCGCCGAGCTTCTCGCACTTGGCGAGGGGCACGAGGAATTTTTGCTTCTGGGCTTCGCTGCCGTAGGCTTCGAGGCCCCAGTTTACGAGGGAGTTGCAGACGCTCATGATCACAGCTGCCGAGGCATCGACTTTGGCGATCTCCTCCATGGCGAGCACATAGGAGATCGTGTCCATGCCGCCACCGCCATACTCTGGGGAGACCATCATGCCGAGGAAGCCGAGTTCCCCCATCATTTTGACTTGGCGGTAGGGAAATTTGCTCTGTTCGTCGCGCTCGATGCAATCGGGCAGCAATTCGGTTTTGGCAAATTCGCGGGCAGCGTCCCGGATCATCAAATGCTCTTCTTTCAGCTCAAAATTCATAGCGATGCATATAGAAGTATGAATCCACAACCTCGACGTGGGATCATCGAGGAATAGAAATGCAAATCAAACTGAAAATTGCTTACTTTTTGCCAAAAAGACCGCCGAAGAATCCTTTTTTCTTCTTTTTGGTCTCTTCTTCCATGATGTTGGTGATGGCGACATAGACCTTTGTGGCCACATCCTTGTCTTTGTGGATGAATTCAAAGGCACCGGCCTTCATGCACTCTTGGATGATGCTCTCTTGATCGATACCTGAGAGGAAGAGGACTTTTGCGGAATGGCCCATCGCAGAGATGCGCTTGAGGGTTTCAAGACCGCTGATCCCGGGCAGGTCGTAGTCGAGCAAGACGACGTCGATGTCAGCATGGACTTGTAAGTGCTCCAGGGCAGATTCGCCGGTGATAAAGGTGGACACGAAGAAATTCCCAAAAACTTTCAGTTTTTGGGCAAGGATCATGCTGTAGATTTCGTCATCCTCGACGAGGAATACTTTCAGATTTTGCATGCGTTCCAGCCAAGTTCAATGTCTAGTGTTCCCATCAACGCTTTAGATCACTCACAGTCAGTTCATTCTAGACTGCACCAACTTTTTCAAAAAATCTTTCGCCAGCATGGCGATTGATGATACCGACGCAATATAAAGAGAAGAAATCGAAAAAGTAAAACCAAGGTCCACCGAGCTGCGTGGTCAGACGCTTGCTGCCAATTCTGGAAACATGGTCACGAGCTTACTTTGTACCTTGCTCGCGACAGCACTGTCCTTTTGGATGAAGTCCTCGGCCCCCGCTTCCATGCAATCGTCCACGACTTGCTGCCACTCCAAACCAGAAAGCATGACCACACGTGTCTCAGGGCTGTGCTCCTTGATCAAGCGCAACACTTCCAACCCGTTCATCACTGGCAGCGAATAGTCCAAGAAGACCACATCGGGAGCCGAAGCAAGCTCATCGATACAATCTTGTCCAAGTTGGAAGGTCGATAGCTCGATTCCCTCCATCTTGTTGAGCTTGTTCTCCACCAGAAATGCAAATATTTCGTCGTCTTCCACCAAGAAGACTCTTTTTAACCCACTCATTGTAGTCCTTAGAAATCGATGTTGATAGGCTAAGTTAGTAGGAAAATCTGAAAGCTACGTGGCATTTGCTCATCGAGGTGTCAGGATATGTAAGTTCTGGTCTGTGAATGGAGCTTTTTTGTAGCAACTCACTTATTTTTTAAAGAAAATTGCCCAAAATTGAGCCTTTTTGTTGCCAAGGGTCGTTTTTAAGCATGTTAGTTTGTGGCGTCTTTCTGAGGGGAATCTCCAGTAAATTCGAAAGTCACCGTAAAATCTTCCTTCAATCGCAGGCGGGCATCAAAGCGCTTTCCAGCCTTGCTGGTGAATCCTTGCACCCAGTTGCTGGTGTACCCGAGCTTGAGCAGGTCTTGCAAATGGTTTTGTTCCACCATCTTGCCAGCGATGAGCGGCCGTAGCGTGAAGTCACAGCCCTCTTTGTAGCGTGAGCAACCAAATGCACGCTTGCCTTTGAGGATCTTGCCCTCCTTGCACTTGGGGCAGGTCGCATTTTCCAAGGAATACGCAGGCATCACAGCAATCGAGCTGCCACTGCCTGCAACGGGGGCGCGCCGCAGTTTCTCGACCACCTCGTGGGTATAGCGCTTGACCTCTTGCATAAACTGGTCGGGGGCATATTGGCCCTTGGCCATCTTGTTGAGGCGCATTTCCCATTCGCCAGTGAGCTCAGGACTCGCTATCGGCTTGTCTGAGACCAACCCGATGAGTGCGATACCCCGCTCTGTGGGGATCAATTTTTTCTTGTCGCGGGCGATGTACCCCCGCTCGATGAGGCGCTCGATCATGCCCGCCCGCGTTGCAGGCGTGCCCAAGCCACGGTCCTTCATGGCCTCTCGCAATTCGTCGTCTTCCATTTCCTTGCCAGCGGTCTCCATCATGGCCAATATGCTGGACTCGTTGTGGATGCTAGGCGCCTTGGTCTTTTTCTTTGGGAGTTCCTTTTTCACGACGTCGAGCAGGTTGCCGACAGCCATGAAGGGGAGGGCATCCTCGTCTTCTTTGTCTTCGCCCTTAGGTGCCTCGGCTTTGCCCTTGGCCTTTGCTTTGCGTTTCTCGAGTGCCTCATCGAGGGCGATGTAGATTTCGCGCCAGCCGACTGTCGAGATCATCGTGCCTTTGGCCCTGAAGAGCTCGCCTGCATCCTCCAAGACGATGTCGCTCAGCTCTTTTTGGCAGTTGCCGAGAAAGATGCCGAGGAAGCGACGCACGACCATGTCATAGATCATGTAGTGCTCAGGACTCATCTGCACCGAGGTCGGGTCGGTCTCTGTGGGAATGATCGCATGGTGATCGCTCACCTTGGCATCGTTGAAATAGCGGCTGTCTTTGGCGATGCCCAGTGCACGGGCCTTTGCGACAAAAGGTGCATAACTCGGCACCTTGGCCAGCTTGTCGAGGAGGTCGGGCACAAGGGGGAAGATGTCGTCGCTCAGATAGCGAGAGTCGGTACGGGGATAGGTGAGGGTCTTGTATTTTTCATACAGGTCTTGGGCGAGGTCCAGGGTGTGCTGCGCTGAGAAGTTGTACCGTTTGTTGGCGTCTTTTTGGAGGGTGGTGAGGTCATACAGCAAGGGAGGACCCTCGGTCTTGGGCTTCTTTTGCACGTCCTTGACGGTGGCTTTGTCCTCCAGTTTGGCCAAGATGGCCTCGCCTTCGGTCGGCTCGTCAAAGCGTTCCTGCTTGTCGCGAAACCACTTGGCCTGAAACTGCTGCCCGTCCTTGTCCAGCGTAATGATCAATTCCCAATATGTCTCATGCTTGAAATTGATCGCCTCCAGGTAACGATCGACCAGCAGCTTGAGAATGGGGGTCTGCACCCGGCCAAGGGATAGCGGCTGACTGCGCTTGGCTTCTGGATCAAAAAATGGGGCTTGTCGCCCATATTGCAACGTGTAATATTGGGTGGCATTGATCCCGACCAACCAATCAGCCTCTGAGCGGCAGCGAGCGGCGTTGTAGAGATTGTCATATTCCTTGCCGTCCTTGAGTTTGGCAAAGCCGTCTTTGAGGGCCTTGTCGGTCTGCGAACTCACCCATAGCCGTTGGATCGGCTTGCCCGCGCCGACGCGCTCGTAGATGTAACGAAAGATGAGCTCGCCTTCGCGCCCTGCGTCAGTCGCACAGATGATCGAATCGGCCTCCTTGAAGAGCTTTGCGATGATGGCAAATTGCCTCGCCCGGCCTTGGTCGCTTGTGACCTTGGTGAGAAAGGTCGGCGGAATGATCGGCAGGTTGCTGAGCTGCCAGCCTTGGTAGCCATAATCCTTGGTATCTGCCAACTCGACAAGGTGACCCACTGCCCAGGTCACCTGATAGCCATTGCCCTCAAAATAGCCCGCCCCCTTGCCGACGGCCCCGAGGACCGCAGC